>NZ_JBSFNQ010000091.1:0-28102 GCF_053981115.1 Streptomyces sp. NPDC003691
GCCGTGCTCGGGGCCCCGGACGGTACGGCCGCCCGGCTTCTGCGGACGGGCGGCGAGCACCCCTTCGCCGGTACGTCGCTGGACGAGGTCCTCGCCGGGGAGCCCCCTCGGCATATCGTGCTCTGCCCCGACGGCTTCACCGAAGCCGATGCCGACGGTGATTCCGGCACCGGCACCGGCCCCGGTACGTACGCCGCGGTCCGCGGCGCGGCCGCCCGTGTCCTGGACCGGATCCGGGAGTTCCTCGCGGCGGACCGGGCGGACGGCTGCACCCTGGTGGTGCTCACCCGGCTGGCGTCCGACACCGGTTCCGGAGAGCCGCCCGGAAGCCTCGCCGGGGCCTCGGTCCAGGGTCTGGTGCGGTCCGCGCAGCGCGAGCACCCCGGCCGGATCCGGCTGGTGGACCTCGACGACGAGCAGGCGTCCTGGGCGCGCCTCGCCGGTACCTTCGCCCTCGCCGACGATCAGCTCGCCCTCCGCGACGGCGTATCCCTCGTCCCCCGGCTGGCGCAGGCCGGGCCCCCGGACCACCGGATCGGGCCGCCGGGCCCCGGCGCCCACCGGCTGGGCATCCCGGTCCGCGGGACCCTGGAGAACCTGACCTGGGTGCCCTGTCCCGAGGTGACGGCGCCCCTGACGAGCGGCCAGGTCCGGATCGCCGTCGAGGCCGCGGGGCTCAACTTCCGGGATGTCACGATGGCCCTGGGCCTGGTGGAGCGTACGGCTTTCGACGACGGGATCGGCAGTGAGGGCGCCGGAACCGTGCTGGAGATCGCGGACGATGTCACCGGTCTCGCCCCGGGCGACCGGGTGACCGGTCTCTTCCCGGGCGCCTTCGGCCGGGTCGCCGTCGCCGACCGGCGGCTGCTCGTCCCCGTGCCCGGGGACTGGAGCCACGCCGAGGCGGCGTCCGTACCGGGCGCCCACCTCACCGCCTACTACGCCCTGTGCCGCCTGGCCCGGCTCCGGAAGGGGCAGCGGATCCTCGTCCATGCCGCCGCGGGCGGTGTCGGGATGGCCGCCGTGCAACTGGCCCGGCACCTCGGCGCCGAGGTGTACGCCACCGCGAGCCCGGCCAAATGGCCCGCCCTGCGCGCCCTCGGACTCGACGACGAGCACCTGGCGTCCTCGCGGGATCTCGGATTCGCCGAACGGTTCCTGGAATCCTCCGGCGGCCGCGGTGTGGACGTCGTACTGAACTCCCTGGCGCACGGGTTCGTCGACGCCTCGCTGACCCTGCTGCCCCGGGGCGGCGATTTCATCGAGATGGGCAAGACCGACGTCCGGGACCCCGGGAAGGTGGCCGAAGAGCACCCCGGGGTCGTCTACCGGGCCTTCGACCTCTACGAGGCGGGCCCCGACGCGATCGCCGGGATGCTCCGGGCCGTCATGGAGCTCTTCGCCGACGGGCGGCTCCGGCTGGGACCGGTCACCGTCCACCCCGTCCGCGACGCCCGCGGGGCGTTCCGCGAGATGAGCCGCGGCCGCCACACCGGGAAGATCGTCTTTGATCTGGGCAGCGGGTTCGGCGGCGGAACCGTCCTGGTCACCGGGGGGACCGGGGGAGTGGGCTCGCTGGTCGCGCGGCATCTGGTCGCCGAACACGGGGTACGCAGCCTGGTGCTGGCCGGCCGCCGGGGTCCGGCGGCCGGGGGCGCCCGTGAACTGGCCGCGGAGCTGGCGGCAGCGGGAGCGACCGTCCGGGTCGTGGCGTGCGACGTGGCCGACCGGGCCGCCGTGGCGGAACTGCTCGCGGAGATGCCCCCCGGATACCCGCTCACGGCCGTCGTGCACGCGGCGGGGGTCTTGGCGGACGGCACCGTCGATTCGCTGACCGGGGACGACCTCGACCGGGTACTGCGGGTGAAGGCGGGCGGTGCGCTCCACCTCCACGAACTGACCCGCGGGCGCCCGCTGTCGGCGTTCGTCCTCTTCTCCGCGCTGGCCGGCACGCTCGGCACCGCGGGGCAGGCGAACTACGCGGCGGCCAACACGTTCCTGGACGGTCTCGCCGCCCGCCGCAGGGCCGCCGGTCTGGCCGGCACCGCCCTGTGCTGGGGCTGGTGGCAGCAGCCCAGCGGGATGACCGGGCAGCTGGACCCCACCGACCTCGCGCGGGTCCGGCGGCTGGGCATCGCCGCGATGCCGGCTGCCGAGGCCCTCGCCCTGTTCGACGCGGCGTGTGCGAACGGCAAACCCGTACTCGTTCCCGCCCGCCTAGACCTCGCCGTGCTGCGGAACCGGACCGGCGACGAGGTACCCGCGCTGCTCCGGGAGCTGGCGGACGGCGGCCGCCCGCGCCGGAGCGCACCGGACGCGTCCGGCGGAACCGGCCGCCCCGGGCTGCCGGAACGGGTGTCCCGGCTGCCGGAGGACGAGGCCGCCGCGGCCGTCCTGGATACGGTCCGCGACCAGGCCGCCGTGGTGCTCGGGCACGCCTCCGCCGCGTCCGTCGAACCCGACCGGGCCTTCACCCATCTCGGATTCGACTCGCTGACCTCGGTCGAACTGTGCAACCGGCTGGCTTCGTCCACCGGCTTGCGGCTGCCGTCGACCCTCGTCTTCAGCTACCCGACCCCGCGCGAGCTGAGTACGTACGTCCTCGCCCGGCTGCGGCCGGAACCGGGCCCGGCCGGCGACGACGCGGAGATCAGGGAGATTCTGCGGACCGTCCCGGTCGCCCGGCTGCGCAGCGCGGGCCTCCTGGACCAGGTCCTGGCCTGCGCCGAACCCCGGCCGGATCGGTCCCCGCCGCCCCCCGGCGTACCGGACCCGGACGGCGGCGCCACCGAAGGCGTACTGGCGGAGCTGAACCTCGACGCACTGGTCGATCTGGCCCTGGACGAGAGGGGGGAGTGATATGGAGACCTCCGCCGAGCCTCCGGCGGACGGCCGGGACCGGATCGAACGGGCCCTCCGTACGGTGCTGCAGGAACGGGACCGGCTCCGGCAGGAGAACGACGAACTGAGGGCGGGCCGCGGCGAACCGATCGCCGTGGTCGCCATGGCGTGCCGCTATCCGGGCGGGGTGGCGTCCCCGGAGGACCTGTGGGACCTGGTCCGCGACGGCGTCGACGCCGTGACCGGGTTTCCCGCCGATCGCGGCTGGCCGGACGTGTACGACCCGGACCCCGACAGCGCCGGCAGTTCCTACGTACGGCACGGCGGCTTTCTGGCCGGCGCGGCGGACTTCGACGCGGACTTCTTCGGCATCAGCCCGCGCGAGGCCCTGGCGGTCGACCCGCAGCACCGGCTGCTGCTGGAGACGTCGTGGGAGGTTTTCGAACGGGCGGGCATCGTGCCCGCGTCGGTCCGCGGGTCCGATACCGGCGTGTTCACCGGAATCAGCTCCGCCGAGTACGGGGCGCGCTTCCTGGGCGACACGAACGAGCTGGAGGGCTATCTGCTGCACGGCAGCGCGCCGAGCGTCGCGTCCGGCCGGGTCGCCTACCAGCTCGGACTGACCGGGCCCGCGCTCTCGGTGGACACGGCGTGCTCCTCGTCGCTGGTGGCCCTGCACCTGGCGGTGCGGTCGCTGCGCGCGGGCGAGTGCTCGCTCGCGCTGGCGGGCGGCGTGTCGGTGATGTCGACGCCCGCCGTCTTCGTGGAGTTCTCCCGGCAGCGCGGTCTGGCGCCCGACGGCCGCTGCCGGTCCTTCGCGGACGGCGCCGCCGGCACCGGCTGGGCCGAGGGGGTGGGGGTGCTGCTGCTGGAGCGGCTCTCCGACGCCCGTCGCCACGGCCGTCCCGTACTGGCCGTCGTACGCGGCTCGGCGATGAACCAGGACGGCGCCAGCAACGGGCTGACCGCCCCCAGCGGGCCCGCCCAGGAGAAGGTGATCCGCGCCGCGCTGGCGACCGCCGGCGTCGCCGCCGCCGAGGTCGACGCGGTGGAGGCACACGGCACCGGGACCGTGCTGGGCGATCCCATCGAGGCGGGTGCCCTGTTCGCGGTCTACGGGCGGGACCGGGACCCCGGCCGGCCGCTCCGGCTGGGCTCCCTGAAGTCGAACATCGGACACGCCCAGGCCGCGGCCGGGGTCGCCGGGGTCATCAAGACGGTGATGGCCATGCGCCACGGCTTCCTCCCGAAAACCCTGCACGCGGAGGTTCCCTCGCGCCATGTGGACTGGTCGCCGGGGGCGGTCGAACTGCTGGTGGAAGGGCGCGAGTGGACGCGGTCGCACGGTCCCCGGCGGGCCGGGGTGTCGTCCTTCGGGGTCAGCGGCACCAACGCGCATGTGATTCTGGAGGAGGCACCGCCCGCGGAACCCGCCGACGGGCCCGCCGCGGACCCGTCGGCCCCGGGCCGGCTGCTGCCCTGGGTGGTCTCGGGCCGCGGCCCGGCGGCCCTGGCGGACCAGGCGGCCCGGCTGCACGCGTACGTACTGGCCCGGCCGGACACGGATCCCGCGGACCTCGGCTGGTCCCTGGTGTCGGCCCGGACGCGGTTCGAGCACCGTGCGGTGGTCCTGGGCCGCGGCCGGGACGAACTGCTCGGCGGACTGGCGGCGCTCGGCCGGGGGACGGAGTCCGCCGCGGTCGAGAGCGGTGTCGCCGCCGAACTCGGCGGCACGGTCTTCATGTTCCCCGGACAGGGCTCGCAGTGGGCCGGTATGGGACGGCAGCTCTACGACACCTTCCCGGTCTTCGCCCGCCGTCTCGACGCATGCGCGGCCGCGCTGGGCGAATGGACGGACTGGTCGCTGCTCGACGTGGTGCACGGCGCCGCGGGGGCCCCTCCGCTGGAACGCGTGGACGTGGTGCAGCCCGCGCTGTTCTCGGTGATGGTGTCCCTGGCGGCGCTGTGGCGGTCCTGGGGCGTGGAACCGGCCGCGGTGGTGGGGCACAGCCAGGGCGAGATCGCCGCCGCCCAGGTCTGCGGCGCCCTCTCGCTGCGGGACGCCGGCCGGATCGTGGCGCTGCGCAGCAAGGCCCTGACGGAGCTGATCGGTCACGGCGGGATGGTGTCCGTCGAGGCATCCGCGGATCTCGTGGCGGACCGTCTCGTCCCGTGGCACGGCCGGCTGAGTGTCGCCGTCGTCAACGGACCCCGTTCGGTGGTGGTTTCCGGGGAACGGGAGGCTCTCGGCGAGTTCATCGCGAAAATGACCGCGGAAGGTGTCCGGACCCGGCGGATATCCGTGGAGTACGCCTCCCATTCCGATCAGGTGAGCCGGGTCCGCGAGCGGGTGCTCGGACAGCTTTCCGGTATCCGTCCGAAGACATCGGAACTGCCCTTCTGCTCGACGCTGCACGGAGAATTTGTCGACACCGCGGGGCTGAACGCCGAGTACTGGTACAAAAATCTGCGGGAGAAAGTCCTCTTCGAATCCTCCGTCCGGCGGCTGGCGGCCGGGGGCCACCGGGTCTTCATCGAGATGAGCCCCCATCCCGTGCTGACCGTCCCGGTGCAGGAGGTGCTCGAAGACGTCGACGACGCGGTGGTGCTGTCGTCGTCCCGGCGGGACCGCGAGGAGGCCGGGGCGGTGCTCGGTTCGCTGGCCCGGCTGCATGTCGCCGGCGGGACCGTGGACTGGGGCGCCGTGTTCGGGGAACGCCGCGGGACGGAGCTGCCGACCTACGCGTTCCAGCACCGGAGGTACTGGCTGGACTCCGCCCGTACGGCGGTGACGGCGCAGGTGCTCCCGCCCGGGCCGCCGGACTCCGGCGAACCGGCCGTACCCCTGGCGGACCGGGTCGCCGCCCTCCCCGGTGACCAGGCGGAGGCCCTGGTCCTGGACCATGTCGTCGAGCGGGTCGCGATCGTGCTCGGACACCCCTCGGCGGACGGTATCGACCCCGACCGGGACTTCAAGGACCTCGGATTCGACTCACTGCTCTCGGCGGAGCTGAGTAAACGCCTGGCCGCGTCGACCGGTGTCGGGCTGCGGGCGAACCTGGTGCTGCGATACCCGTCACCGAGACGGGTCGCCGGATTCCTCACCGCCTCCATGGGGCGGCGCGAGCCGGGCTGAACGCACCGTGCCGCACCGGACGCTTCCCGGTTCCGCGGGACCGTCCCGTCGACGGGACAACGGCGTTCCCCGGTCCGCGCCCGGCTCCCTTCCGGTCCGGTCCGGCAGTGTCTTGACCGCCCGTACCGCACCTGTGAAGGTGGAAATGATCTACTGAAATTCGCCTTTTCCCGGGCCTGTTCGCCGAGGAGATGATCCGTGTGAGTCCGCTCGGTACGTCGTCTGCGCAGAAAGGCCTCTGGCTGGCGCAGAAAATGACTCCCGAAATACTGAACCATGCCCTGATCCTCTGGGATGTGGACGGCGAACCGGACCCCGTGGTCATGGAATCCGCCTTTCGCCGGGTACTGGACGAGGCGGAGGTACTGCGGGTCAATTTCGCCGACGACCGGGGAGAACTGCGCCAGGTCCCGCGGGAACCGGGCGACTGGCGCCCCTTCTTCCTGGACTTCGCCGCGGCCCCGGACCCCGAGCAGGCCGCCAGAGAGGCCCTGGCCGAGCTGATCGGGCGCCCGTTCGACCTGGAGAAGGACCTGCTGCTGCGGCTGGGCATGATCCGGCTCGGCGAGGCCCGCTCCCTCGTGGTCATCGCCTACCACCATCTGGTCTCGGACGGATACGGCGCCGGGGGCCTGTTCTCCCGGCGCCTCGCCGAGGTGTACACGGCGCTGGCGGCCGGCGGGCCCGTACCGGATCCGCCGCACCCCTGGGACGCCGCGTCGCCCGCGGCCGAGGCCGCACGATACCTCGCGTCCCCGGAGTTCGCGGACGACACGGAGTTCTGGCGGGACTATCTCGCGGACGCCCCGCCCCCCGCCCGGGTGCCCGGCATCGCCCTCTCGGACACCATGGAATCCGCACTCTCCGAACCGGTGGGCCGCGCCGACCGCTGGTCGGAACTGGCCGAGGCCATCGGCATGGTGAGCCGGACCCTGACCGTGCCGCGGGCCGAGGCGGACCGGTGGACCGAGAGCGCGAAGTCGATGGGCGTATGGATGTCGTCGCTGCTGACGGCGGCCGCCGCCGTATATCTCAGACACCGGTGCGACCAGCCGGAGTTCCTGCTCTCCCTCGCCGTGGCCAACCGGACCGGCGAGGCAGGCCGTACACCGGCGCTGGCGGTGAACGTGGTCCCGGTGCGCGCGGCGGTACCGCTCGGAGCCACCTTCGAGGAGATCGCCGACGCCGTCGTCGACGAGACGTACGAGATCTCCGGCCATACGTCCTGCCACTACTCGGACATCCAGCGGGCGGCCGGAACCGCGCCCAGCGGCCGCGGTGGTTTCGGTGTCGTCCTCAACGTCGTCGGGTTCGCCGAAGAGCTCTCCTTCGCCGGCCTGCCGGCCCGTCATCTGGGCGGGACGACCGGGGCCTTCGACGAGCTGTCGGTCGGCGTCTACACCGACGGGAGCGCCGACAGCGACCTGTTCGTCCGGCTCGACGCCCCGGGGGGCCTCTACTCGCGCGCCGAGCTGCGCTTCGTCGGCGAGGAGCTGATCGACTGCATCCGTACGCTCACGGCCACCGGCTCCCGGCCCGTCGGAGCGCTGGATCCGGCCGGGGGCGCGGAACGGAGCCGGCGGGCAGGGGCCGGGGACGACACCGGCCCGCCCCTGCCGGGGCTGACGGTGCCCGAGCTGTTCGCCCGCAGCGCGGCGCGGTGCCCCGAGGCGGCCGCGCTGGTCTCCGGCGGCTCGGCCGTCTCCTACCGGGAACTCGACGAGCGGTCCGGCCGCCTGGCCGGAGTGCTCCGGCGGCAGTACGGGGTCGGCCCCGAGGTGGTCGTGGCGGTCGCCATGCCCCGCTCGGTCGACCTGGTCGTCGCGGTTCTCGCGGTGGTGCGGGCGGGCGGGGCGTATCTCCCGGTCGACCCGGCACCGCCGCGGGGGGATCCGGCGGGTCCGGCAGCCGGACCCCCCGGGGACGCCGCGGCCGCGCTGCTGATCACCGACACCCCGGCGGCGGCACCGCTCCTCGCCGGACCGGAGGTCCCGGTGGTGCTCTTCGGCGGCATCGATCCGGCCGCCGGCCCCGATGCCGGTGGCGCCGCGGAGGTCCCGGGGCCGCCGCACCCGGACGGCCTGCTGGCCGTACTGCACGGCACCGAAGAGGCCACCCGGGTGGCCGTCACCCACCGGAACCTGGAGCGGTTCGCCCTGGACAGCCAGTGGCGCGAGAGCGGCCGCGGCACGGTCCTGTGGCATTCGCCGCACACCTCCGACGGATTCCTCCCGGAGGTCTGGCTGCCCCTGCTCAACGGCGGCACCGTGCTGGTGGCGCCGCCGGGCGAACCGGACGCCGAAGCGCTGGCCGGGCTGATCGCGGCGGAACCCGTCTCCGCGGCCTGGCTGCCCGCCGGCCTGTTCGCCGCCGTCGCCGCGGAACGCCCCGGATGCCTCTCCGGACTGCGCGAGGTCTGGACCGGGGGCGACCGCGTTCCCGCCGCCGCGGTACGGCGCGTACGGGAGGCCTGCCCCGGACTGACCGTCGTCAGCGGCCACGGCCCGGTGGAGACTACCGTGTTCGCCGCCGCCCACCGTCCGGACCGGGACGGTCCGGCGCACCCGGCGGGTACCGTCGGCCGGCCGGTGGACCACACCGCCCTCCATGTGCTCGGACCGGGCCTGGCCCCGGTCCCCACCGGCGTGACCGGCGAGCTCTACGCGGCCGGGCCCGGCGTGGCACGCGGCCGCCCCGGACGGCCCGGCGCGACCGCGGAGCGGTTCGTCGCCTGTCCGTTCGGCGCCCCCGGCGGGCTGATGTACCGGACCGGGGACCGGGTGCGCAGGCGCGCCGACGGCCTGCTGGAGTACGTGGGCCGGGCCGGTGCCCGGCCGGAGATCCACGGGGAGCGGATCGAGCCCGCCGAGATCGAGGAGATGCTGGCCGGGCATCCCGGGCTGGCCCGCTCCGTGGTGACCGCCGCGGCGGACGCCTCCGGCCGGCCGCGGCTCGTGGCCCATGTGGTCCCGGCCGGCGGCCGGGATCCCGGCGACGCCCTCGCCGACGACGTGCGCAGGTTCGCCGCGGAACGGCTGCCGGAGTTCAAGGTGCCGTCGCTGGTCGTCCCGGTGGACCGGCTGCCCGTGACGGCGGGCGGCCGACTGGACCGGGCGGCCCTGCCCGTTCCCTCGTTCGACGGCGGGCGCCGGTACCGGGCGCCCCGCCACCGCGTCGAGCAAGTGCTGTCCGATGCCTTCGCCGAGGTTCTCGAAGTGGACCGGATCGGTATCGACGAGGACTTCTTCGACCTCGGCGGCAACTCCCTGCGGGCCATCAGGCTGGTCGGCCTGATCCGGGCGGAGCTGGGCCTGGAGGTCTCCATCCGGACCCTGTTCGCGGCACGTACCGTCGCCGGACTGTCGGACCGGCACCGGGACCTCGCGCGGTCGAGCCGGCCCGTGCTGCGCAGAAGGACGAAGGACGGTGAAATCGCCGGAGCGCGGCCCGTCCCGGCGGCGGACGCCGCCGGACCGTGAATCCGGTCGGTTTCCCCCGGATCCTGTCCCGCCGACAGGACACGAATGCATCGTCCGGGCGGACCCGCCGGTACCCGGTTCACCTCGACCGCGAAGTGCCGTGCACTTGAACGGCCCGCCGCGCCGGGTCTACGTTGGCCGCGCTCTCCGGCGGAAATGCCGTATCGCCCGGACATAGGTCGCAGTCGAAAGGGAAGACCACCGGTTGAAGATGACCGTGCACCATGCAGCCATGCCAGCGGGAGAATTCTCTATGCGGAATCGTGAAAACGAGATGTACGACGTGGTCGGCATTGGGTTCGGTCCGTCCAACCTGTCGCTCGCCATCGCCCTGGAAGAACATGCGGCGACTGCTCCGGAGAATGAGATCAATGCGGTCTTCTTCGAACGGCAGCCCGCCTTCGGCTGGCATCGCAACATGCTGCTGCCGTCGGCGACCATGCAGATATCCTTTCTCAAGGACCTGGTCACCTTCCGCAATCCGACGTCCAGTTTCAGTTTCATCGCCTATCTGCACGCCTCCGGGCGGCTCCCGGGGTTCGTCAACAACCAGGACTTCTTCCCCACCCGCCAGGAGTTCCACCAGTACCTGGAGTGGGCGCAGGAGCGGGTGGCCGACCGGGTCGCGTACGGCACCGAGGTGACCTCGGTCCGGCGCTCGCCCGGTGCCTTCCCGGACCGGCTCCGGCTGGAGGTGGCGGACGCCCGCGGGAACGTCCGCCGGGTCGAGACGCGCAATGTGGTGGTCTCCACCGGGCTGGTGCCGAGCATGCCCGCGGAGACCGAGCGCGACGAGCGGGTCTGGCACAGCTCGGAGTTCCTGGAGCGGTACCGCCGGACGGACCCCGGCGAGCTGCGCCGGGTCGCGGTGGCCGGCGCCGGCCAGAGCGCCGCGGAGATCGCCCGGTTCCTGTACGACGAACTGCCGCACGCGGAGGTGTACGCGGTGGTCCCCTCCTACGGGTACTCGGTCGCCGACGACACCCCCTTCGCCAACCGGATCTTCGACCCCGGAGCGGTCGACGACTACTACTTCGGCACCGAGCAGACCCGGAACGCCTTCTGGCGCTACCACCGCAACACCAACTACTCGGTCGTCGACGGCGATGTGATCAGGGAGCTGTACCGCAGGTCGTACGAGGACGACGTACGCGGCGTCCGACGGCTCCAACTCCTCAACCTGACCACGGTCACCGGCGTCAAGCGGGTCGGTACGGAGACCCGGGTCTCCCTGCAGGGCGGCCCCGACGCCGGACCGCGGGAACTCTCCGTCGACCTCCTCGTCTGCGCCACCGGCTACGACGCGATGGAGCCGGCCGGCCTGCTCGGCGACCTGGACCCGCTCTGCCTGCGCGACGAGGCGGGCCGCTACCGGGTGGAACGGGACTACCGCATCGTCACCGCCCCCGGGACCCGGTGCGGCATCTACCTCCAGGGCGGCACCGAGCACACCCACGGGCTCAGCTCCTCGTTGCTGTCCAACATCGCGGTGCGCAGCGGCGAGATCGCCGACTCCATCATCGGGCGGCGTGCCGCGGCGGCCGCCGCGGGCACCGTCCTCGCCGGGACCGGGGGAGACATCGCATGACCGGCGCCGACCAGGCCGTCCGGCGACGAGAGGGAGCATCCCGATGAGCGGTCCGGCGGAGGACCGGTGGCTGCGCCGGTACCGCGACGACGACGAGTGCGGGACCAAGCTTGTCTGCTTCCCCGCCGCGGGCGGCGGCGCGAGCGCCTACCGCACCTGGTCCGCCGGGCTGCCCTCGGACACCGGAGTACTCGCCGTCCGCTACCCGGGCCGGGAGGACCGGTTCGACGACGCCTTCCCGCCCCGGCTGGAAGCCCTGGCGGACGAGATCGCCGAAGCGCTCGGCGAACTGACCCGGCACCGGCTGGTGCTCTTCGGCCACAGCATGGGGGCTTCGGTGGCCCACGAGGTGGCCCTGCGCTTCCAGGAACGGGGCCGTCCGCCCGCCGCCCTGTGCGTATCCGGCAGACGGCCGACGCACGCCCTGGCCGGCCGTCAGATGATCTCCGGCACGGACGAGGAGATCATTGCCCATGTGGTCGGCTTCGACGCGAACCGCGCCGCGGTCTTCGCCGACCCCGACCTGCGCGAGATCGTGCTCCCCGCGGTCCGGGCGGACTACCACCTGGTGGACGACTACTCCGGTGGTCACCGGCCGCTGCTCGACTGCCCGGTCTACGGCTACACCGGCGACCGGGATTCCGAGGTGACGCCGGAACAGATGGGCCGCTGGGCGGAGCTCACCCATGACACGTTCCGGCTCCTCGTGCTGCCCGGCGGACACTTCTACCTCCGGGCGGAGGAGAATGCACTGCTGACGGATCTGAGTAAAGTCCTGGACGATATCAAGTCGCGTACCAGGACTCCTTGACCGGAGGTCCTGCCGTATTCGGCCCAAAGGAACAGCGCATATCGCTCCGGTAGTTATTCTCGGAAGACGGCCGTGCTACGCTCGCGATGCGGATCCGGGCAATCGAAGACGCCGATGCGGCGGAAGTGCCGCTTGCCCGCAGAGTACCGCCGCGCCCCGAAACGCCCATCGGCCCGGCGGCCAGGAATTTCCTGAATCTCTTTCGAAAACCTTTCCGAGGCTCTGCCCGAATCGATGCGGAGCGCGAAAGTACGAGTTCAGCGTCAACTCATTGGTGAAATCGCTTGCGGTCCCCCGACCGGCCGGCCGGAAGACCGCCGGTCTCATGAGCGACCTTGGCCCAGGGATGGCAGATGGCAAGTAAATCGACCGCGCCGACCGCACCCGCGCCGCGCCCCTCGTTATGGGGCGGCCCGGCGGAACCGCCGTGCCTGCTGGACGCGCTGGCCGCGACCGCGGAGAAGCGCCGGGACGAGGTCGCGATCCACGACGGCGGCCGGGAGCTGACCTACGGTGAGCTGGCCCGCTGGACGGAAAGCATCGCCGCGGCCCTGGTGGAGCACGGAATACGCCCGGGCGACCGGGTGGCGATCACCGGCCCGCGAAGTGCCGCGATCGTGTCGGCGATGCTCGCCACGGTACGGATCGGCGCCACCTATGTACCGCTGGACGCCGAGTACCCGGTGAAGCGCCTCGAACACATGAAGACCGACAGCGGCGCCCGGATACTCCTCCATACCGGCGGTGAGCCCGGGTACGCGGCCGGTGTACCGTCCCTGCCGATCCCGCCGCCCCCCGGCGGTCCGGGTACGGACCCGCCCGCCGACCCGCTCACCACTCCGTATCCCTGCCGGCCGGACCTCCCCGTCTACATCATCTACACCTCCGGGTCGACGGGCCTGCCCAAGGGGGTCGCGCTGCCGCACCGCTCCATCGACAACATGGCGGACTGGCAGCGGAACCATTCGGTACGGCCGGATCTGCGGACCGCCCAGTTCACGCCGCTCAACTTCGACGTGTGGTTCCAGGAGGTCCTCGGCACCCTGGGCGGCGGGGGCACGCTGGTGATCATGCCCGAGCCGCTGCGCCGCGACCCGATCGCGCTGCTCGACTGGCTGGCGGAGAACCGGATCGAGCGCCTGTTCCTGCCGTATGTGGCGCTGAACATGCTCACCGTCGCCGCGGCCGCCGCCGATTCGCTCGAAGGCCTCGTGCTCCGGGAAGTGAACCTCGGTGGTGAACAGCTGGTCTGCACCCCCGTACTGCGGGACTTCTTCCGGCGTCTGCCGGACTGCCGGCTGAACATCCACTACGGGCAGAGCGAGTCCGCCATGGTCACGGCGCACACCCTGACCGGGAACCCGGCGCAGTGGCCCGTGCTGCCCCCGGTCGGCCGGCCGCTGCCGGGCTGCGAGGTCGTCGTCGACCCCGCCGACCCCGCGGAACCGGAGGTGGGTGAGCTGCTGGTGGCCGGGCGGCCCCTGTCGACCGGGTATCTCAACCAGCCGGCCCTCAACGCGGCGCGGTACATCCCCCTGGACCATTCCGGGCACGGCCACGACCGGGCCTTCCGCACCGGTGACCTGGTACGGGTCGAGGACGGCGTCATCCACTACGTCGGCCGGGCCGACAACGAAGTGAAGATCCGCGGAGTCCGGGTGAACCCGCTGGAGGTGGACGCCTGTCTGCTCGGGCAGCCCGGCGTCACGGAGGCGGTCTGTGTGCCGATCGAGATCACGGAGGGCTCCCGCCAGCTGCGGGCGGCCGTCACCGTGGATCCGGCGGGGCCCGCCTTCGACGGCGGCCGGGCACTGGCCGCACTGGGCGGGCTGCTGCCCGGTCCGTCGGTGCCGGTCTCCGTCAGCGTGCTGGCCGAACTGCCCCGGACACCCAGCGGCAAGGCCGACCGGAAGGCGGTCGCCCGGCTGCTGGCGGACCTTCATCTGCCCGGCCGGGACCGGGGAGAGACCCCCAGCACATGAAGGTTGCGGACGAATCGCCAGCGCAGACAGGGGTGTGACATGGAAGGCGACTTCGAGACGGAGACGGAACGCCGGCTCGCGACGGTATGGGCGGATGTCCTGAAGCTCGACAAGGTCGGTCGTGACCAGGATTTCTTCGGCCTCGGCGGGGACTCCCTGCTGGCCACCAAAGTGGTGCTGGAGGCCCGCCGGGTCTGGCAGATCGATTTCACGGTACGGATCCTGATCGACACACCGGTCCTGGCCGACCTGGCCGCGCGTATCGACCGGTCGGTGACCGACGCGGGGCGGCAGGTCCGCAATGCTCATTGAAGGCATCCCGGTCAGGGCCCGGAGCAGGGGCCGCGAGCGCCGGAAGGTCGTGCTCGTCGAGATCCCCACCTACGAGAACATCCTGCCGCTGGCATCCGGCTACATCCAGGCGTGCGCGCAGGAAGACCTGGAGGTGGGGCCGGACCACACCTTCGAAATAGTCTCCTACCCGGTCACCGACGACCGGCACAAGCTGCTGGAGGAGCTGGCCGGCAAGTACGCCGACATCTATACCTTCAGCTGTTACATCTGGAACATGAAGCTGGTCAGCTGGCTGCTGAAGGAGCTGCGCGAGCGCCAGCCGGACGCTCATTACCTGCTCGGCGGACCCCAGGTGATGAACCATGCCGAGACCTATCTCGCGGATGCCCCGGCGAACGTCTACATCTGCAACGGGGAAGGGGAACGGACCTCCGTCGAGTTCTTCAGACAGCTCAACGGCCCGGAGCCCGACCTGCACCAGGTTCCCGGGATCAGCTTCTGGTCCGGCGGCGAGCTCGTCACCACCGAACCCGCGCCGC
This sequence comes from Streptomyces sp. NPDC003691, assembly GCF_053981115.1. Classification (NCBI taxonomy): domain Bacteria; kingdom Bacillati; phylum Actinomycetota; class Actinomycetes; order Kitasatosporales; family Streptomycetaceae; genus Streptomyces; species Streptomyces sp. NPDC003691. Next base: position 14,671 of record NZ_JBSFNQ010000091.1, read on the forward strand.
GCATCAGCAACCTCATGGAGATCCCCTCGCCGTTCCTCACCGGTGTCTTCGACGGCCGGGAGTTCAGCATGGGAATCCTGGAGACCAACCGCGGCTGCCCCTTCCGCTGCACCTTCTGCTACTGGGGTGCCGCCACCAACTCCAAGGTGATCAAATTCGAGGAGGAGCGGATCAGGGCCGAACTCGACTGGATCGCCGACAACGGACTCTCCGGTCTCTTCATCGCCGATGCGAACTGGGGCCAGTCACCCCGTGACGTGGCGATGACGGAGCACATCGTGGCGCGCAAGCAGGAAGTCGGCTACCCCCTGGTCGTCTATATGGCGGCCACCAAGAACCGGCCCGAACGCATGGCCCAGATAACCGAGATCTTCGTCCGCGGCGATCTGATGGTGACCCAGCCGATCTCGCTGCAGACACTGAATCCCGAGGCCCTCAAGCTCGTGGACCGGTCCAATATCCGTGAAGAGACCTTCGTGGAGCTGCAGCGCACGCTGAGGGAGAAGCAGATCAGCTCCTACGTGGAGCTGATCTGGCCGCTCCCGGGCGAGACCTCGCAGTCCTTCAAGGACGGGCTGACGAAGCTGTGCCGGTCCTATGCCGACACCGTCATCGTGTATCCGCAGCTCCTCCTGCACAACACCCCCATGTACCACCAGGTCGAAGAGTACGGCCTGGTCACCGAGCCCGTGCCGAGCGATGTCTCCGAGGCGGACGTCGTGGTCGCCACCAAATGGGTGACCAAGGAGGAGTGCCGGGAGGCCTACTGGCTCTACCACGCCATGCACACGGTCTACAATATGCGCGGACTTTTCCTGCTCTCGGGATACCTCGACTCGGCCGGAATCGTCTCCTACGGAGATCTCTACGAGAGCGTCGCCCGCTATCTGAAACAGCGGACGGACTCCGAGGTCCTCCGGCTCATCGCCGATTCGCTGGCCGATCTGACCAATTACGATGTGCTCCTCAGCGGGAAGATCGGCCATATGATCCTCAGCACTCATCGCGAGGATTTCGACAGTGTGCTGGCCGACTACGTCACCTCCCAGGAGTGGTGGTCCGACCCGATGGCCCGGCAGGCCTTCGAGATGGATCTGATCGCCCGGCCCTATATCTACCGCGAACCGGTGAGCGTGCCGGACTACGGTTTCGAAGAGATCACGGTGCGGGGCCTGGGCGACGCCGAGACCTTCGTCGTCGAGGTCTCCGCGGAGCTGGCCCGGCTGCTGACGGACCGGGAGATGCTCGAAGCCGGTGCGCAGGGCGACCCCGTGTCGGGACGCGTCGTCCTGCGGGTGAACCACCACGCCCGGCAGAAGATGCCGTACATGCCGCAGCGCAGCCTCGAACACAACGCGAACTACTGCCACGGGACGGTCCTGCGCTTCCGGGAGATCCTGCCCTTCGTCGAGGCCGATGCCCCCGGCGCCGGAACGGCCCCGGCCGCCGGATGAGCTTCCCCGGGCAGATGGGGAAACAACAGGAAGGACGCCGCCCCGTGGAGCTGTCCCGCTCCGGAAGCAAGATGGCGAGCCTGTCGGGGCTCCGCCTCATCATGGAGGACATCGCCACCACGACCGGCTCCGCCACCGGAAAGGAGTGGCTCAACCTCGGCATCGGCAATCCCGCGGCCCTGCCCGAGGTCCGGGAGGCCTGGCGGCGGACGACCGCCGAGGCACTGGAGGCCTCCTTCGGCGACGTCAGCTGTGCGTACGGGCCGTCCCGGGGGCTCCCCGAACTGGTCGAGGGCATCGCCGGCTACTTCGGCCGGCGCTACGGCTGGGAACTGGGGCCGCGGAACATCGTGGTCGGGCCCGGCAGCCAGATGCTCTGCTTCATCGCCGCGGCGCTCTTCACCGGAGCGGGCCCGGCCCGCAACACCCGGCTGGTCCTGCCGATGACCCCCGACTACACGGGCTACCAGGGACTCTCCCTCACCGCCGAGTCGATCACCGGTGTCGCGCCACTGCTGCGCCTCCAGGGCGAACGGTCGTTCCGCTATCTGTTCGACTTCCCCGCCCTGGAGCGGCTCGACGACGTCGGGCTCATGCTGCTGTCCAGCCCCAGCAATCCCGCGGGCCGCTGTGCCTCGCCCGACGAGATCGGGAGCCTGCTCCGGGCCGCCCGCGGCCACGGCGTCCCCCTGGTGGTGGACAACGCCTACGGTGCCCCGTTCCCCGGCATCGGATCCGTCACGGCGCCCGTATGGGACGAAGGCATCCTCAACGTCTTCTCCGTCTCCAAGGCGGGACTCCCCGGGGAGCGGCTGGGTTTCGCCGTCGGACCGGAGCAGTACATCGAGCCGGTCGTCTCGTTCCTGTCGAACTCCGCGCTGCACGCCCCCCAGCTCGTCCAGTCGGTGCTGGCCCGTGCCCTGCGCTCCGAGGTCCTGGACACCCTGGTCAGCTCGGTGATCGGCCCCTTCTACGCGGAACGCAGAAAGTACGTGGAGACGCTGCTGGCCGGGACGCTGCCCGCGGACATCGGCTGGCATCTGTACGCGGCCGAAGGCGGGATGTTCTGCTGGGTGTGGGTGGACGAGGAGTGGTTCGACGATCTGACCCTGTACGAGCTGCTCAAGAGCAGAGGAGTCTTCGTGGTGCCGGGGAGGTACTTCTTCACCGGCCCCGCGTCCGGCCGTTGTCCCGGCCGCCATGCCCGGCAGTGCTTCCGTATCAGCATCACTCCCGATCCGCGCACCCTCGCCGCGGGAGTGGAGGTGATCGCCTCGGTGCTGACGGACATGCGGGACGGACGGGACGGCCCGCGGACACCCGTCTGACCTCTCACGGTGCGCCGGCGCCGGGGGGCGCGGAGGGCGGCGCACCGTGCAGCTGCCGGAAGGCGCAGGCGGCGGAGACGAGCGCCATATGGTGGTACCAGCCGGGGTAGGAGCGGCCCTCGAAGTCCAGCAGCCCGAAGTCCTTCTCCAGGGACTCCAGTACGGTCCTCGTCCCGTTCTGCAGAGCCGCGATCGACGCCAGCTCCGCGGCGGTGTGATGGGTGAGACTGGTGATCCATACCGGGCTCGTGGCGCGGTCCCGGCCGACCGTGGTGAAGAGCCGGCAGACCGGGCCGGGGACCCGCACCGGGGAATCGCCCGGCAGCCGGGCGAGCGGCGTACGGTGGCCGGCCGGCAGCCGGACCAGCGCGGTCTGGAGCTGGGTGACCGGCGGGGACCCGCCCGGACCGGGGACCACGACCGTCTCCCGGCTCTGGGTGAGCACCAGATTGCGCGCGCTCATCGGTACCGTGGCGCCCTCCCCGGCTTGCACCACGGTGAGCTGCGGAGGGATCCCGACCACGAAATCGCGCCGCCGGTTCGCCAGCTCCTGGAGCAGGAGACCCGCGTCGGGCTCGTCGCTCAGATCGACCAGGACGACGGACGACAGGGAGCCGGTACGGGCCGAAAGCCGGTCGGTCAGCCGGAGGGCGTGCGCCCAGAGCGGCCGGTACTCCTCGTCCGCGGGGACCCGTGCGTCCCTGCGCCGGCCGGGGTCCTGCGTCCAGCTCGGCGGCAGGTGCAGCCGCCAGTCGACCGGAATCTGCAGGGTGCCCGTGCAGAGAAAGGAGCCCAGCCCGAGCTGGCAGTTGAGGGTACGGCCTGAGGACCGGTCGAAGTAGCGGTGGACCCCCACCGAGCGGTCGCCGCGCTTGGGCAGGACGGCGCGGCCGATGGACCAGACGGGAGCGGGCCTGCGGTCGGTCACCCGCCGGGTGAGCTCCGCCATGACCTCGTCGAAGTCCCACGGGCTCAGACTGACGAACTGGCGCAGTGACTGTACGGCGGACGGATCGCGCGAGACGGCGGCGGCGAGCCGGCGTACCGATTTCTTGCCCGGGGTGACCAGAAGGCCTTTCAGATACGCGTGCGCCCAGTTGCGCTGATCGATTCGGCGCAGGCTTCTGAAGATCGTCCTGCTGTAACGATCCAAGGATAATTCATAACCGCTGTCGAAATCCGCGCCTGATGGCACCGACGAGATGCCGGAACGGGCTGTGGGCATGCCGCAATAACTCCCCCGCGGTTACTGAGCTCTGGATGGAGTCTAGGGTGCGGCTCCAGTGTTGCGCCACTCTCCGGGGTCGTCAGATTTCTGTTGCGACGGCGAATGGTGTGCGGCTTCGGCGGCTGAAACCGCGAGCCGGTGGCCGGATCTGTGTCATAGGCCTCCGGCAAGTGCCGGACGGTTTCGGGCTGATGCCGGGCTCCGGATCCGGTCGCGGCGTCCGCACCGGCTCGCCCTGCGCCCATGACCTGCGCTCATGTGATCGCCTGTCGCCCGATGCGCGGGCGGGTGGCCGGGGCGGCGGCCACGGTGATCGTTAGCGACTGGTGGCCGTAGGGGGCACGGTCTCTGTGTGCGTACTGAAATCAAGCCATTCGGTGAAGGGGGCCGCTAAGATTTCATTAAGTGCTCGAACTTCGTAAAGTAGTGTTCGACGGCGCCAAGATCCTTGAACTGGGAATCAGTATCGGGGTCTACTCGGGAGCACAGCAGCCGACCCTCCACACCCGCAACCGGAGCCGTTGATATATCGGTTTCCGGTGTTTCCTGTACTAGTTTGCGGGCAATGGTAACCGCGTTGGTGAACAGGTGAAAAGGGGTGAACGCTTCTGTATTCAAAGGCCAGCGGCCGCGAATCAACCGAGTCCGTACGCGCGTTGTCATGGAGGTGCGATGACGAGTCAGGTCGGCGGTCAGAAAGACTCACAGGTACTGGTATTCGGCAGAACCGCCGAGAACATGCCGGGAAACCGGAGACCCGGCGGCGCGGAGTCGCGGCGTGACCAGGTCCTCACCACGAAGGTCGGCCTGCACATCCCCGTGGGGCTCGCCTTCGAGGAGTGGGAGCGTGCCGGCCGCCGGCTCTCGGGCCTGCTCAACTCGTCGTCCTGGTGGCTCGGCGACTGGCTGGTCTACGGGAAGGACCAGTACGCCGATCGCTACGAGCGGGGTATCCGCGCGGCCGGCCTGCAGTATCAGACGCTGCGCAACTACGCCTGGGTGTCCCGGCGGTTCGAACTGAGCAGAAGGCGCCCCGAACTGAGCTTCCAGCACCACGCCGAGCTGGCTTCGCTGCCCGCCGACGAGCAGGAGACCTGGCTCGATCGCGCGGAGCGGAGGAAGTGGAACACCAAGCAGTTACGCCACGCCATCCGGGCCGAACGGGACGCCGGTTCCGGACGGGTGAGCCCGGCGGCCGCGACGCGCCGGCTGGCCGTGCCCGATCACCGTATCCAGTGGTGGCACCGGGCGGCGGCCCAGGCCGGCACGGAGCTGGGGGAGTGGGTGACGGCCACCCTCGACGCCGCGGCCAGCCGGGTGCTCGAGGAGGGCGACCGGCCACTGCCTCTCGAATGACGGCCGGACCCCGGGGGAGCCGCACCGGCGCGCGGCTCTCCTGCCATGGTTGGTGACGTCAGGGCAGCCGGTTCATGAGATTCGCCGTCTCGGTATGACGGGTACAGCCGCGCGCGGCGAACGACCCGACCACCCGGTCGCGGACTTCGGGGCGCTGCTCCTGGCTGAGTTTGAACATGCCCTCGGCCCTGGTCACCCGTATCCGGAAAGCCCCCACACCGGGCAGAATTTTGCGGAAGTATTCCAGGGATCCACTCATGTCCCAGCCGTATCCGAATTCCTTCTCGAATGCCTGGACCGTCGCTCGTACGACGTCGAGGGTCTGCTCTCCCGGTTCGATTTTCTCGACGCTTCCGTGCACATGCACCGAAGTGAAGTTCCAGGTGGGCGCGGCCGGTGTGATGTCGTACACCGTCGGTGAGACATAGGCGTGCGGTCCGGTGAAGGAGAGCAGGACCGCCGAACCGGTCCGCAGCGCCTTCCAGTGCGGATTGGCCCGGTTCATATGGCCCAGCAGGGGGACCCCGGCCAGGTGCTCGGCGGGCACTCCCGTCCACTCCGGGTCGGTGATGACGGGCAGGTGGGTCGCGAACGGCCCGTCGGCGGGGCCTCCGTTGCTGGCCATCAGCGCCAGGGGGTTCCCGCGGATGAGGTCGGCCATCCAGGAGGCGTCTGGCGCCCGGTAGTGGCTGGGGACGAACATGCGGCACTCACCTTTCGCGGTGCGGAGAGGAAAGGAGCTACGCGGTTTCGACGAGATGGCGCGCCGTGCGATGTGCGGCATTTCCCGGCATGGCCGGTGTGTTGTCCTGTCGACGGGACAATCGGTATGTCATTATGATCCGCCTCTGTTCCCGGCGCAATGCCGTCCCCATCGTCAGAAGAATATGAAAGCGGCAAACTCGCCGAATTGGCAGGGGAAATGGACCGGCCGAGGACCTTCCGGCCGGATTGAAATTCACGACGGAATTCGCGGAGCGGCAGCATGCTCGAGGCCCGGACGGTGTCCGGCCGCGCCGCCGGAGTCAACACGGAGGTACGGCACATGGCGACCCGGAAGCGCCGCACGGCGATACGGAAGAGAACCGGAGCGGGTGCGCTGGTGGTGGCCGCCGCCATGGTGTTCACCGTGCTCACGGCACCCGCCCCGGCGCTGCGGAACCTATCCGCGGCCCCCGGCCGCCCGGCCACGCAGCGGGCGATGGACGCCGCCGTCGCCGCGGGTGTCCCCGGCATCACCGCCGAGGCACGGGACGCCGGCGGGGTCCGGAAGCAGGTATCGGGCAAGGGCGACCTGCGGACCGGCGCACCCCGCGGCAAGAACGACCGGTTCCGGACCGGCGGTGTGACGGGCACCTTCGTCGCCACGGTCCTGCTCCAGCTGGAGGCGGAGCGCGAACTCTCGCTCGACGACTCGGTGGCGCGCCATCTGCCCGGCCTGGTGACGGGCAACGGCAACGACGGGCGCAGGATCACGGTCCGGCAGCTCCTGAACCACACCAGCGGCCTCTTCGACTATCTCGCCGACCGCGAGTACGCCGAGACCTATCTGTACGGCGACGGCCTGCTGGCCCACCGCTACGACACGGTGACCCCCCGCCGAAGGCTGGCGGCGGCCCTGTCGCACGGGCCGCTGTTCGCACCGGGTGCCGGACACGCCTTCTCCACCACCAATGACCTGCTGGCCGCGCTGATCGTGGAGAAGGTCACCGGGCAGCGCTACGAGGAGGCCGTACTCGACCGTATCGTCGAACCCCTCGGGCTCACGGCGACGTCGTACCCGGGGAACCGCTTCCGCCTGCCCCGGCCGAGCAGCCGCGGCTACGCGAAACTCTTCGCGGAGCGGCCGGAGCGGATCGACGACGTCACCGAGGTGAACGGCTCACAGCTGTGGGGCAGTGGTGATCTGGTCTCCACCGCGGCCGATCTCAACCGGTTCTACCGGGCCCTGATGCGGGGCCGGCTGCTGCCGCCGCGGCAGCTCGAGGCCATGAAAACGACCGTCGACAACCCCGCCTTCCCGGGCGCGGCCTACGGGCTGGGCATCGAGCGCTACCGGCTGGCCTGCGGTACCACCATCTGGTACCACGACGGCGCGGTGCCCGGCTGGCTCACCCTGGCGGCCACGACGGAGGACGGCGGCCATCAGTTCACCCTCAACCAGAACGCCGACTGGGGAGCCGCGACCGTACTTCCGGTGGTGGAAGCCGAGTACTGCGCCGCGCCGTCGCCGCGTCCGGCCCGGACGGTGCCCTGACCCGGTCCGGTCCGGACGGTGTGCCGCGGCGGTACGGTGGCGCCCGCCGTGCCCCGGCATGGTCACGGCGGTGCTCAGCGGCCGGCGGGCGGGCCGAACCAGGTGCCCAGAGCGGCCCGCAGGGCCGAGCGGCCGGGCGCTCCGGCATCGGCGGCCCAGGCGACATGGCCGTCCGGGCGGATGAGCAGCCCGGCCGGGGCGGGGATCCGGCCGGCGTCCGGTACGGCCCAGTACTCGTCCTCGGCCCGTGCCTCGACCAGGTCGACGCGATCGGCCCAGCCTCTGGCCACCGCGGCCGGCCCGGCGTCGCCGTGGAGATCGAGAAGGACCGGGCGGGCGGCGTGCAGCAGCTCATGGACGCGGACGGTGCCGCCGGACGTCTTCAGCCCGGCGTCGGGTACCCGGCGCCCCGCCAGCGGGTGGGTACCGGCGGCCGGATACCTGACGTCCAGCGCCGTGATCGCGTTCCGCAGGGCCCGGTTGACGTCGTCGAAGACCATGAGCGAGCCGAACACCTCGCGCAGCGCGTCCGTATCGGTGCCCGGACGGGCCAGTGCCGCCTGTGCCCGGGTGTTGTGCAGCACGCGCTCCGCCACGGGGTGGCGCTCCGTGTGGTAGCTGTCCAGCAGACTGTCCGGGGCCCGGCCGAGGACCACCGAGGCGAGCTTCCAGCCCAGGTTCACCGCGTCCTGGACGCCCAGGTTCAGCCCCTGTCCACCGGCCGGGTAGTGGATATGCGCGGCGTCGCCCGCCAGCAGCACCCGGCCGTTCCGGTAGCGGTCGGCCTGCCGCGCGGCGTCGCCGAACCGGGAGATCCACCGGGGGTTCCGCATGCCGAAGTCGGTGCCCGCCAGCCGCACCAGTGACTCCCGGAGCTTCTCGTACGTCGGCGGCTCGTCCGGGTCCGCGGCCCGGTCGTACTCGGACGTGATCACCCGGTGCCAGCCCGGTTCGAGGGCGATCGCCGAGTAGTGGCCTTCGGGGCAGCGGCGCATAAAGACGAAGTCCTCCGGAAGTCCGGGGAGTTCTACGTCGCCGAGTAGCGCGGTCATGGTGGCCGGTGTGCCCGGGAAGCCGATGCCGGAGAGCTTGCGCACCGTGCTCCGCCCGCCGTCGCAGCCCACCAGGTAGCGGGCGCGGAGCGCCGCCGGAGCCGGGGACGCGGTACGGATCCCGACCGTCACACCGCCGGGGTCCTGGCCGACCTCGCAGACCTCCGCCGCCCGGCGCATCCGGACACCGAGTTCGGCGCTCCACTCCTCCAGCAGGCGTTCGACGGTGTCCTGGAGGATCGTCAGGGGCAGCGGCTGCCGGGACTCCAGCCCGTCGAAGTCGAGCCAGAGCCCGGAGAAGTGCCCCACCGGAGTGAGTTCCCCGAGGGCCAGAAACCGGTCCAGGACCCCGCGCTGGTCCAGGACCTCCAGGGTCCTGGAGTGCAGTCCGCCCGCCCGTGACTCGCCCGTCCGCTCGGCGAGCCGCTCGACGACGACGACATCGGCCCCCGCGAGCCGCAGCTCACAGGCGAGCATCAGCCCTGTCGGCCCGGCGCCCGCGATGACGACGTCCGTGTCCGTTCCGGTGCTTCCCATACCGCTCCCTCGTCCCGGCGTACCGCTGCAAACGACGAACGCTCCCCACGGTCATGGCGGGGGATCAGCCGGTCAACCCGGGGCGGATCCGGTACCCGGGCCGGCCGCCCGTCCCGCCGGCGGGACGCGACGGCCCATCACCGGAACCGCGCGGAATCATCCCGGGCCCGGGTGCCGTTCCCGCTGTCGACCCGCACTCACGCAAGTGCGCACACACCACGACGGGCGTCCGCCGCCCCCGCCGGGGCGGCGGACCTCTGACCGGGGGAGCCAGTGATCGAAACCGTATTCCGGGGCGATGTACTGCCGGTACGGGACCGGTTCGACTCGTGGCGGGAGCTGGTCCGCACCAGCCACGCGCCCGTGGACGTCTGGAGCGACCACAGCGACGACTTCAGCGCCACCTTCCGTCTGCTGGACCTCGGCCCGGTCCGGATCACCGAGTTCACCTGTCCCTCCGTACGGTCCAACCGCACCGCGCGGCATATCCGCCAAGGGGATCCCGAGGGGGAGGAGCACGCCGGACGGAGCGCGGCAAGGGCGCCGGGCACCGCATCGCGGCAGCCTCATCGCAGCGTGATCCCGCACCCCGGCGGCCCGCGGTTCCGGGCCCGCCGCCCTGCTGCCGCCGGTCCCCGTCCGGTCGCGGCACCGATCGCACAGCGCCGTGCACCGGGCGTGCTCCGCTCCCCGTTCCCCCTTCACCTCTGACTGTTCACAGGAGGAACCTGCCATGAAGACGAAGATCGCGGCCGTGGCCGCCGCCGGCCTCGCCGCCGTCGCCATGTCGTCCGGACCCGCTCAGGCGAACGGCGGTGACATCCAGGTGGCCGGCAGTACGTCGATCCAGCCGCTCGCGGGCGAGGACGGCTGCATCTACGGCGCCCCCGGCGACGGCTGCTTCTACCACTTCGGCGACAAGATCTGGGTCAAGGACAACGCGGCCGACGGCCTGCGGGTGATCGTCGAGTACAAGTTCAACTACGACCGCGCGCCCGGCGAGTGCCACCAGGTCGGCGGTGCCGGTACGAGCGGTGAGTGCAACTACCAGATGTGGGAGGGCGGCAAGATCAGCATCCGGGTCGTCACCCGGGACGGCGCGACCGGACCGAATGTGCACCAGAGCCCGTGGAGCCCCTACCTCAAGATCGGCTGATCCCCGGGGGAGGGGGTGCCGCGGAGCGCGGTGCCCCCGCCCCTGTCCGTTTGCCTGTCGGTCCGCCGGCCCGGGCGGAGAGCCGGGGACGAATGCTCCGGGGATTCGGCTTCACTTCCGCCCCATTGGTCAAGCGGGAAAGTCCCGTATTCAAGGGCATATCACTCGCACCCCCTTGTGATTGGTCTGCACCAATGCGATTCTCAGGTGCAGACCACCGCCTCAACCCCCCACGGTCGGGGCGGTGTTGCCCGTTACTCCCGACGGCCCTACACGTACGAGAGTGAGCTACACATGTCTTCCACCCGCCGCCGCCTTGCCGCTGCCTCCGTGGCCGCGTCCGCCGCGACCTTCGTCTCCCTGATGCCGACCCCCGCCAGTGCGCACGGCTCCGTCTTCGGCCCGGTCAGCAGGGTTGCCGCCTGCTTCGCCGAAGGCCCGGAGGCACCCAAGTCCAAGGTCTGTAAGGACCTGGTCGCCGACTCCGGGACCCAGCCGCTGTACGACTGGAACGAGGTGAACATCGCCAACGCCAACGGCAGGCACCAGGAGATCATCCCCGACGGCAAGCTCTGCTCCGCCAACCGTGTGAAGTACCGCGCCCTGGACTGGGCCCGCAGCGACTGGCCCGCCACCAGCGTGTCCGCCGGGTCCTACAACTTCAACGTCCGGATCACCGCCGCCCACCTGGGCACCATGACGATGTACATCACCAAGCCGGGCTTCGACCCGACGAAGCCGCTGAAGTGGTCCGACCTGGACCCGACCCCGGTGGGCCAGTACGCCACGCCGCGGGCCACCGACAACGGCTACTACCGCTTCACCGGCACCCTGCCCGCCCGCACGGGCCGCCACATCATCTACAAGGTCTGGCAGCGCCACGACAGCCCCGAGGCGTTCTACGGCTGCTCCGACGTCGCCTTCGGCGGCTCCGCGAGCGCGGCCGGTGCCCCGACCGAGGCGAAGATCGACGCGGGCGCGACCCGTTCGACCGTCAGCCACGCGGGCCACGGCGGCGACGAGCACGCCCCTGCCCTGGCCTCCGCCGAGACGCAGCCCGCCGGGTCCTCCCTGACCGGCACCGCGGCCTGGGCGGGCGGCGCCGCCGTGTTCGCTGCGGGCGCCCTGCTCTTCGGCCGCAGCCGCCGCCGGACGAACTGAACCCGGACGGCCCGCGGTCACGCACCGCAGGATTGAACCGGCACCTCCCCGGCCGCACGGCCGGGGAGGTGCCGTGTTTCCGGCGCCGGGCGGACGGCGCTTGTCGCCGCCCCCGCCCCGCGCCGGGACCGGTTCCGGGGCAGAGGACACGATCAGGCCGGCAGTGCTCGACGAGCCCTGCCGGCCTTTCGCATGCGCGGGCACCCGTGCGCGCACCGCACCGGAATAAAGACTCCCCTTCAAAGGGTCGGCCGGGAGGCGCGAAAAGTTCCCGGTGATTTTCGAGGACTGAATCACATCGCTCGCATTGAGTGCGGCACCCGGCGAATTGGATAATGATCCACAACGACCGCACTTCGGGTGCAAGGATGAAGCCAGTCATGGACGCCGGTTGGTATGTGCGTACGGTGCGGGCCGCGTTGTTCGCGGCCGTGTGCGTGCTGCTCGCTGCCGTCGGACACGTCGTCATGTCGGGTTGTGCCGTGCCCTGGTGGACCCTTCTCGCCGGAGGAGTGGCGACCGGAGCTGCGGGCTGGCTGTTCGCCGGCCGTGAACGCGGACCGGGGACGATCGTGGCCCTGGTCGTCGGGGCCCAGAAGGCGCTCCACTGGGGCTTCGCGCTCGCCCAGTCGGCCGCCGCCCCGTCCGCCCCCGCCCCGTCCGCCGCCGGCCACGGGGCGTGCCCCATGGGCCCCGTGGCAGCCGCGGGCAACGGCGGGCACGCCATGCTCATGCCGATGCCCCCGGGCATGGGACACCCGACCCGCCCGGCCGACTGGCTGGCGAACGGAATGCCGTCGCTCGGCATGTCCGCGGCCCATCTGCTGGCCGCCGTGCTGTGCGGCCTCTGGCTGGGGTACGGAGAGCGGGTCGCGTACCGTCTGCTGCGCGCCGTGGCCGGATGGCTGGCCGCGCCGCTGCGACTGGTGCTCGCCCGGCCCGCGCTGCCGCGCCGCCCCCGCAGGCTGGGCCGGCGGTCCCGCTCGCGCTGGGCACCGTACCGCCTGCGTCTCGTCCACGCGATCACCACGAGAGGGCCGCCCCCGGGGACTGCTGTCGTCTAGCACAGCAGGTTCTCCCGAGGCCGCTTGCGGGTGTCGTCGACACCGGCCTCGGTTCACGGCCGTGCCCGCGCACGGTCGTTCTCCCCTCTTACTCCTGCCGGAACCGGCGGCTCTCCGTGCCGCTGTTCCCTGCGTGATTTGCGAAGGACACCACATGCTTGCTCCTGCCCTGCCCGCATTACCCGGGCGCCGGAAGAGACGTAAGAAGCATGGCAAGACCGAGGAGGCCGATCAACTGATCACCGGGTGGGCGCTGGCCGCCCGGGGCGGCGACGCGGACGCGGTCGAGCGGTTCATCCGCGCTCTCCACTGCGATGTGCTGCGGTACGTCGCCTATCTGAGCGCCGACCCGCAGTCCGCGGACGATCTGACCCAGGAGACGTTCATCCGCGCCCTGGGCAGTCTGCACCGCTTCGAGGGCCGTTCCTCGGCCCGTGCCTGGCTGCTGTCGATCGCGCGCCGGGCCGTGATCGACGATTTCCGGCGCGCCGCGGCCCGCCCCCGTCTCGCCGACCGCCAGGACTGGCGCCGGGCCGCCGAACAGACCCAGCCGGTCGACGTACCGGGGTTCGAGGAGGGCATCGCGCTCCTCGACCTGCTGGCCGCGCTGCCCGACGAGCGCCGCGAGGCGTTCATCCTCACGCAGCTGCTGGGCCTGTCCTACGCGGAGGCGGCCGATGTCACCGACTGCCCCGTCGGGACCATCCGGTCACGGGTGGCCCGGGCCCGCGGGACGCTGCTGGCGCTGCTCGCCGACCCCGAGCGGCCCCGGTCGGACGGCGACGAGCCGCTGCCGCCCGCCCGGCCGGGCCGCCCGGTGGTGCCCGTACTGGCCGGCG
>NZ_JBSFNQ010000092.1:0-27943 GCF_053981115.1 Streptomyces sp. NPDC003691
GGCGTCTTCGCGGGCGTCATGTACCACGACTACGCGGGCCTGCTGGAGAGTTCGCGGGATGCCGCCGAGGGTTCGATGGGATCGGGCGGTACGGGCAGTATCGCGTCGGGCCGGGTGTCGTACACCTTCGGCCTCGAAGGTCCCGCGGTCACCGTGGACACCGCCTGCTCCTCGTCGCTCGTCGCCCTCCATCTCGCCGCTCAGGCGTTGCGTCAGGGGGAGTGCAGTCTGGCGCTGGCCGGTGGTGTGACGGTGATGGCGACGCCGGGGACCTTTATCGGGTTCTCGCGTCAGCGGGGGCTTGCGGCCGACGGCCGGTGCAAGGCGTTCGCGGAGGCCGCGGACGGTACGGGCTGGGGCGAGGGTGTCGGCATGCTGCTCGTGGAGCGGCTCTCCGATGCCCGCCGCAACGGCCACCAGGTCCTGGCAATCGTCCGCGGCAGCGCGGTGAATCAGGACGGTGCGTCGAACGGCATGACGGCGCCCAACGGTCCTTCGCAGCAGCGGGTGATCCGCCAGGCCCTGGCCTCGGCCGGACTGTCGGCCGCCGATGTCGATGTTGTCGAAGCCCATGGCACGGGCACCACCCTGGGTGACCCCATCGAGGCGCAGGCCCTGCTCGCCACCTACGGCCAGGACCGGCCGGAGGACCAGCCGCTCTGGCTGGGTTCGGTGAAGTCCAACATCGGCCACACCCAGGCCGCGGCCGGTGTCGCCGGGGTCATCAAGATGGTCATGGCGATGCGGCACGGCGTGCTGCCCAAGACCCTGCACGTCGATGAGCCCTCGTCGCACGTCGACTGGTCGGCGGGTGCGGTGGAACTCCTCACGGAGGCCCGGGACTGGACGGCTGAAGGCCCGCGCCGCGCCGCCGTCTCCTCCTTCGGCATCAGCGGCACCAACGCCCACACCATCATCGAGGAAGTACCCCGGGAAGACGCGGAGCGTACCGAGCCGGTGGCGCTGCCCCCGGCCGTCGCCCTGCCCCTGTCCGCCCGTACGGCCGAGGCGCTCGCCGCCCAGGCCGCGCTCATCGGCGAACTCGTCGGGGTGGCCGACGACCGGACCGTCGCCGACCTCGGATATTCGCTCGCCACCACCCGTGGCGCGCTGGAGCACCGGGCCGTCGTGGTCGCCGCCGACCGCGACGAGGCGGCCGACGCGCTGCGTGCCCTCGCCGATGGTCTCCCGCCGGCGAAAGCCGTCCAGGGCACCCGGACCCCCGGGCAGCTGGCGTTCCTGTTCAGCGGCCAGGGCAGCCAGCGCATCGGCATGGGACGGGAGCTGTACGACACGTACCCCGTGTACGCGGAGGCCTTCGACGCCGTCTGCGCCCGCTTCGAAATCCCCCTGAAGGACGTGGTCTTCGGCGACGACGCCGACCGGCTGAACCGGACCGAGTTCACCCAGGCCGCGTTGTTCGCGGTCGAGGTGGCGCTCTACCGGCTCGTCGAGTCGTGGGGCATCCGCCCCGACCGGCTCGCCGGGCACTCGGTGGGCGAGATCGCGGCCGCGCATATCGCCGGAGTGCTCTCGCTGGACGACGCCTGCACCCTGGTCGCCGCCCGCGGCCGCCTGATGGGCGCGCTGCCCGAGGGCGGGGCGATGGTCGCCGTACAAGCCTCCGAGGAGGACGTACGCCCGCAACTGACCGATGGCGTCGACATCGCGGCGGTCAACGGCCCCAATGCCGTGGTCCTCTCCGGCGACGAGGAGGCCGTCCTCAAGCTCGCCGCGGGCTGGAAGAACAAGCGCCTGCGGGTGAGCCATGCCTTCCACTCGCACCTGATGGACCCGATGCTGGCCGAGTTTCGTACCGTCGCCGAGGGGCTCTCTTACGAGCCCGCCCGGATCCCGGTCGCCGGTCAGCCCGAGCGGGTCGACGCCGAGTACTGGGTACGGCACGTCCGGGACGCCGTCCGCTTCCTCGACACCATGCGCCTGCTGGCCGACGCGGGCGTCACCACCTATCTGGAGATCGGCCCCGGCGGCGTCCTGACCGCCGCCGGACAGGAGTGCGTCGCCACCGGTGGCTTCACCGCCGCCCTGCGCGGCGACCGGCCCGAGGCCGCCACCGCCCTCACCGCCGTCGCCGAACTCCATGTCCGCGGCCATTCGCCGGACTGGGCCGCCCTCTACCGGGGCACCGGGGCCCGCCGGACCGCACTGCCGACGTACCCCTTCCAGCGGCAGCGCTACTGGCCCGCGGCCGCCTCGGCCCGGCCCGGCGACGTATCCGCGATCGGTCTCGGCGCCGCGGACCACCCGCTGCTGGGCGCCGCGGTCGCCACCGCCGACCACGACGGCTATCTCCTCACCGGCCGGCTCTCCGTCGAGTCCCACCCGTGGCTCGCCGACCATGTCGTCGCGGGCACCGTACTGGTGCCCGGCGCCGCCCTCCTCGAACTGGCCGTCCGCGCGGGCGACCAGGCAGGCTGCGACCGGGTCGCCGAACTCACCCTGGAAGCACCCCTGGTGCTGCCCGAACGCGGCGGCGTCGCCGTCCAGTTGTGGGTGTCCGCACCCGACGGCACGGGCGCCAGGACCCTGGCCCTGTACTCCCGGCCGGACGGTGAGGAAACCGTCTGGACCCGGCACGCGGGCGGTCTGCTGGAGCACACCGGCACCGCCGTCGCCGCGGCGGCGGACCCGGACCTGGCCGAGTGGCCGCCGCGCGGCGCCACCGAGACGGATGTGGCCGCCGTGTACGACGGTCTGGCCGCGGCCGGTCTGGAGTACGGCACCGCCTTCCGTGCCCTGCGGGCCGCCTGGACCCGCGGCAACGAGGTGTTCGCCGAGGTCTCCGTGGACGGCGCCGACGGATTCACCCTCCACCCGGTGCTGCTGGACTCCGTCCTGCACGCCATCGGCGCCGGTGCCTTCTTCGACTCGGCCCGGCTCCCGTTCTCCTGGAACGGGGTGTCCGTGACCGCGTCCGGCGCCACCGCGCTCCGGGTGCGGATCGCGCCCGCCGGGACCGACGCCGTATCGCTGACGCTGGCCGACCCGGCCGGTGCGCCGGTCGCGGCGGTCGAGTCCCTCGTCCTCAAGCCCGTGCCTACGGGCGCCCTGCGGGCCGGGGCGGCCGATCCGCTGTTCCGGATCGACCTGGTGCCCGTCGCCGTACCCGACCGCCCGGCTCCGGCCACCGCCTGGCCGGTGCTCGACGGCGACACCACCCTCGCCTCCCTCACCGGCGTCGGAGCCGGAGCCGATGTGGTGGTCGTCCCGCTGACGGCGGGCGGCCCCGTCGCCACCGCGGCGCACGAGCTGACCCACCGCGTCCTCGGCATCCTCCGGGAGTGGCAGGACGACGACCGGTTCGCCGGTGCCGGGCTGGTGTTCACCGGCAGGCCCGACACGGAGCTGCCGACCGCCGCCGCCTGGGGTCTGATCCGTACCGCCCAGTCGGAGAACCCCGGCCGGTACGTCCTCGTCGACACCGACGAGGAACTCTCCGCCGGACTGCTGGAAGCGGCCGCGGCCGAACCCGAACTCGTCGTACGCGACGGCGAGGTGTACGCGCCCCGGCTGGTCCGCGCGCCGGCCGCCGCCCCGGCCGACCACACCTCGACGGAAGACATCGGCCCCGACAGCACCGTCCTGCTCACCGGTGCGACCGGCGCCCTCGGCACCCTCCTCGCCCGGCATCTCGTCACCGGACTCGGCGTCCGGCGGCTCGTCCTCACCAGCCGCCGCGGCGCCGCGGCCCCGGGCGCCGCGGAACTCCGCGACGAACTGACCGGACTCGGCGCCGATATCCGCTTCGAGGCGTGCGACGTCGCCGACCGGTCCGCAGCGGCCGCGCTGATCGACTCGCTGCCGGACCTGACGGCCGTCATCCACACCGCGGGCGTCCTCGACGACGGTGTGATCACCTCGCTGACCCCGGAACGGCTGGACACGGTCCTGCGGCCCAAGGCCGACGCGGCCTGGCATCTGCACGAGCTGACCCGCGGCCACGACCTGACGGCGTTCGTACTGTTCTCGTCCGCCGCCGGTGTCTTCGGCAACGCGGGCCAGGGCAACTACGCAGCCGCCAACGCCTTCCTCGACGCCCTCGCCACCCACCGCCGCTCCCTCGGCCTGCCCGGCCAGTCCCTTGCCTGGGGCGCCTGGTCCACCGGTATGGCCGGGGAGCGGGCCGACGCCCTCACCCCGGAGGAGGGGCTGCGGCTCTTCGACACCGCGCGCTCCCTCGGCGACGCCGTCCTGGTGCCGATGCGGCTCGACCCGCGGGGCGCCACCGCGCCGCTGCTCCGCGCCCTCGTACCGGCCGCGAACCGCCGGGCGGCGGCCGGTGAGGCGTCCCTGACGGGACGGCTCGCCGCGCTGGAGCCGGCCGAGCGGACCGCGACCCTGCTGGAGCTGGTGCGCGCTCAGGTCGCGGCCGTACTCGGCCACGCCGGGGCCGCGGCCATCGACCCGGAGAGCGCCTTCACCGACCTCGGCTTCGACTCGCTGAGCGCCATCGAGCTGCGGAACCGGCTCAACGCGGCGACCGGCCTGAAGCTCACCGCCACCCTCGTCTTCGACTATCCGACCGCGACCGCCCTCACCGGATATCTCCTCGGCGAGCTGACGGGCGAGTCCGCCGACCACGGCGCCGTCGCCGTGACGGCGGCCGTGTCCGACGAGCCGATCGCCATCGTCGGCATGGGCTGCCGGTTCCCCGGCGGGGTCCGGTCGCCCGAGGACCTGTGGCGCCTCCTCACCGGCGACGGCGACGCCATCACCCCCGTCCCCGGCGACCGCGGCTGGGACACCGGGGCGCTGGCCGGACTCGAAGGCGGCTTCCTCCACGACGCCGCCGAGTTCGACCCCGCCTTCTTCGGGATCTCACCGCGCGAGGCCCTCGCCATGGACCCGCAGCAGCGCTTGCTGCTGGAGACCTCCTGGGAGGCGATGGAGCGGGCGGGCGTCGACCCGGTGTCGCTGCGCGGCAGCCGTACCGGAGTCTTCGTCGGCGTGATGTACCAGGACTACGCCGGGCTGGTGCAGGCGTCGGCGCAGGCCGGTGACGGGTTCCTCGCCACCAGCAGCACCGGCAGCGTGGCCTCCGGCCGGATCTCGTACACCTTCGGTCTCGAAGGCCCGGCGGTCACCGTCGACACGGCCTGCTCGTCGTCGCTGGTCGCCCTGCACTACGCGGCCCAGTCGCTGCGCCAGGGCGAATGCTCCATGGCCCTCGTCGGCGGTGTGACCGTGATGGCCACCCCCGGTTCCTTCGTGGAGTTCTCCCGCCAGGGCGCCCTGGCCACCGACAACCGCTGCAAGGCGTTCGCCGGGGCCGCCGACGGCACCGGCTGGGGCGAGGGCGCGGGCATCCTGCTGGTGGAGAAGCTGTCGGACGCCCGGCGCAACGGCCACCAGGTCCTCGCGGTTGTGCGCGGCAGTGCGGTGAACCAGGACGGTGCGTCGAACGGTCTGACGGCGCCGAACGGGCCTTCGCAGCAGCGGGTGATCCGCCAGGCACTGGCGTCGGCCGGGCTGGCGACGGCCGATGTGGACGTCGTCGAGGCGCACGGCACCGGCACCGTACTCGGCGACCCCATCGAGGCGCAGGCACTGCTCGCGACGTACGGCCAGGACCGGCCGGAGGACCGGCCGCTCCGCCTCGGCTCCATCAAGTCGAACATCGGTCACACGC
The DNA here is from genome assembly GCF_053981115.1 of Streptomyces sp. NPDC003691. NCBI lineage: Bacteria > Bacillati > Actinomycetota > Actinomycetes > Kitasatosporales > Streptomycetaceae > Streptomyces > Streptomyces sp. NPDC003691. Next base: position 5,651 of record NZ_JBSFNQ010000092.1, read on the forward strand.
AGGCCGCGGCCGGTGTCGCGGGTGTCATCAAGATGGTCATGGCGATGCGGAACGGCGTACTGCCGCGGACCCTGCACATCGACGAACCGTCGCCGCACGTGGACTGGACGGCGGGCGCGGTGGAACTGCTCACCGAACCCCTGGAGTGGGCGCGCGACGACCGCCCCCGCCGGGCGGGCGTCTCGTCCTTCGGTATCAGCGGCACCAACGCCCACACCATCATCGAAGAGGCCCCCGAGGAGGACGCGCCGGACACTGCGGTAGTCCCGGCAGCGCTGTCGCTGTCGGCCGGGGTGGTGCCGTGGGTGCTGTCGGGCCGGTCGGTGGAGGCCGTACGGGAGCAGGCCGGACGTCTGGCACCGGCGGTCGCCGGGCTCGACGCGGACGACATCGGGCTGACGCTCGCGTCGCGGTCGGTGTTCGAACACCGGGCCGTCGTCCTGAACGGCGACCTCACGACCGTCGCGGACGGCTCCGGCCCGGTGGTCTCGGGTTCGGTGGTGCCGGGCTCGGGCAAGCCGGTGTTCGTGTTTCCGGGGCAGGGTTCGCAGTGGGTGGGGATGGCTGCGGGGCTGTGGGAGACCTCTCCCGCGTTCCGGGAGTCCATGACGGCTTGTGGTGAGGCGTTGGAGCCGTTTGTCGACTGGGAGCTTGAGGCGGTCCTCGGGGACGAGGAGGCCTTGAAGCGGGTCGATGTGGTGCAGCCGGTGTTGTGGGCGGTGATGGTGTCGCTGGCCGCTGTGTGGCGGTCGTGTGGTGTGGAGCCTGCCGCGGTGGTGGGTCATTCCCAGGGTGAGATCGCGGCTGCTGTGGTGGCGGGTGGTCTGTCGCTGGAGGACGGCGCCCGGGTTGTCGCGCTGCGGAGTCGGGCGATCATCAAGCTGGCGGGTCTGGGCGGGATGGTGTCCGTGCCGCTGTCCTTCAGCGAGGTCGAAGAGCGGGTGGCCGCTTTCGATGGTGTCTCCGTCGCGGCCGTGAACGGGCCGAACAGTGTGGTCGTGTCGGGTGATACGGCCGGTCTGGACGCGCTTCTGGCCGCCTGTGAGGAGGAGGGTGTACGGGCCCGGCGCATCGCCGTGGACTACGCCTCCCACTCCGCGCATGTCGAGGTGATCCGCGACGAGGTCCTGAGCGCCCTAGGCCCCGTGGCTCCGCGCGCCTGCTCGGTGCCGTACTACTCCGCCCTGACCGGGGCCCGTATCGATACCTCGGTTCTGGATGCCGAGTACTGGTACGAGAACCTGCGGCGTACGGTCCGGTTCGAGGACGCCGTACGGGCGCTCCTGGCCGACGGTCACGGTGTGTTCGTCGAGTCATCCGCGCACCCCGTCCTCGTCGTCGGGGTTCAGGAGACCATCGACGACGCCGGTGCGGACGCGGTCACCGTCGGCACCCTGCGCCGCAACGACGGCGGACCCGAGCGCCTCCTCACCTCCCTCGCGGAGGCGTACGTCCGGGGTGTCGGTGTCGACTGGCAGGCCTTCTTCCCGGGCGCCCGCCGCACCGAACTGCCCACCTACGCCTTCCAGCGCCGCCACTACTGGCCCGAACTGAACACGTCCTGGACCGGCGATGTCACCGCGGTCGGGCTCGGCGCGGCCGGGCATCCGCTGCTCGGTGCCGCCGTCACTCTGGCCGACGCGCGGACCACACTGCTCACCGGCCGGCTCTCCCTCCGTACCCACCCGTGGCTGGCCGACCACGCCGTCGCGGACGTGATCCTGCTGCCCGGTGCCGCCGTCCTCGAACTGGCGATCCGCGCCGGGGACCAGGCCGGCTGCGGCCGGGTCGACGAACTGACCCTGGAGGCACCCCTCGTCGTACCCGAGACGGGCGGAATCGACCTCCAGGTGTCCGTCGCGGCTCCGGACGGCGAAGGGCGGCGCGCCCTCACCGTGCACTCGTCCGGCGACGACGGGCAGTGGACCCGGCACGCCACCGGCCTGCTGTCGCCCACGGCCGACACCCCCGGGTTCGACCTGGCGCAGTGGCCCCCGGCCGGTGCCGAACGGGTCGACACCGACGGGCTGTACGACCGGCTCGCGGTCGCGGGCTTCCAGTACGGGCCGCTGTTCCAGGGCCTGCGGTCGGTATGGCGCCGCGACGGCGAGATCTTCGCCGACATCGCGCTCCCCGAGGACGAGAAGAGTGCGTACGGACTCCACCCGGCCCTGCTCGACGCGGCCCTGCACGCCCTGATGGCGGGCGGCGGCAGCGGCGACGGCGAGGGCGCGGGGGAGACCCGGCTGCCGTTCTCCTGGGAAGGCGTGACCCTCTTCGCTTCCGGTGCCACCGCGGCCCGGGTGCGGCTCGCCCTTGACGAGCAGGGCGGTGTGGCGCTCCAGCTGGCCGACCCGGCGGGCCTGCCCGTCGCGGCCGTCGGCGGACTGCTCACCCGGCCGTTCAGCCCGGGGCAGATCCGGGCGGCGGGCGCGGCCCGGCACGACGCGCTGTTCCGGGTCGACTGGACCCCCGTCCCGGTGGTGGCCCCGGCCGCCCCGGCAGTTCCGGAGGCCGGCACCTGGGCCGTACTCGGGGCCGACGACTTCGGGCTGGCCCGAGAGGGAATCGACCAGTACACGGACCTCGACGCGATGTTCATGAGCGGCGCGGCACCCGAGCGGGTCTTCGTCTCCTTCGCCCCCGGCACGGACGACGCCCCGGGCACGGACGACGCCCCGGGTACGGCCGCCGGGACCGACCCGGCCGGGGCCGCCGCCGCGACCACCGCCCGCACGCTCGCCCTGCTCCAGGCCTGGGCCGAGGCCCCGGTGCCCGACGGCACCACCCTGGTGCTGCTCACCCGTGGCGCGGTGGCGACCGGCGCCGGTGAGCTGCCCGATCTGGCGAACTCGCCGGTGTGGGGCATGGCGCGGACCGCACAGTCCGAGGACCCCGACCGGTACGTCCTGCTCGACCTCGACCTCGACCCCGACCCCGACGCGATCGCCGCTTCCACCGGAGACACCGGCACCGGCACCGGCACCGAGGTGCACCGGGCACTCATGGGCGCCCTCGCCACCGGAGAGCCGCAGCTCGCCCTGCGCGACGGAGCCGTACTCGCCCCCCGGCTCGCCCGGGCCGAGCGGACGCCCGGCGCGGAGCCCGCGGACTTCGGTACCGGAGCCGTCCTGCTGACCGGGGCCTCCGGGGCGCTCGGCGGGATTGTCGCCCGTCATCTGGTCGCCGAGCACGGAGTGCGGCACCTCGTCCTGATCAGCCGCCGCGGCGCCGAAGCCGCCGGAATGGCCGAACTGGACGCCGAACTGACCGCCCTCGGAGCCGAGGTCACCGTGGCCGCGTGCGATGTGGCGGACCGCGGGGCGCTGGCGGAGCTGATCGACACCATCGGCGAACCCGTCACCGGTGTCGTGCACTCGGCGGGCGTACTCGACGACGGAGTCCTCTCCTCGCTCACCCCGGAGAAGCTCGACCGGGTGCTCCGGCCCAAGGTCCACGCGGCCTGGAACCTGCACGAGCTGACCAGCGGCCACAAGCTGTCGGCGTTCGTCCTGTTCTCGTCCGCCGCGGCCACCTTCGGCCGTCCCGGCCAGGCCAACTACGCCGCCGCCAACGCCTTCCTGGACGCCCTCGCCCACCACCGGCTCGCCGACGGGCTGCCCGCCGTATCCATGGCATGGGGCCTGTGGGCCGAGAGCGGCGGTATGACCGGCGACCTCGGCGAGGGCGACCTGTCGCGGATGAGCCGCGCCGGAGTGACCGCGCTGACCTCTGAGGAGGGGCTCGCGCTCTTCGACGCCGCCGGGGCGGCCGGGACGGCGCTGCTGCTCCCCATGAAGCTGGACACCGCCGGGATCGCCGCCGCCACCGGCCCCGTAGCGCCCCTGCTGCGCGGTCTGGTCCGCACCCCGGCCCGGCGCCGGGCGGAGTCCTCCGGTGGCGGTGCCGGTGGCGGCGATGCTTCCGGCCTCGCCGACCAGCTGTCGGGCCGGCCGCGGGCCGAGCAGGAGCGCGCCCTCGTCGGCGTGATCGCGACCCATGTCGCCGCCGTACTCGGCTATCCGTCGGCGGACGCCGTGGACACCGGACGCGGCTTCCTGGAACTCGGCTTCGACTCGCTGACCGCCGTGGAGCTGCGGAACCGGCTCAACGCGGCCACCGGGCTCCGGCTGCCCGCCACCATGCTCTTCGACTACCCGAGCGCGACCGTCCTCGCCCGCCATCTCCGGGGCGAACTCGTCCCGGACGACACCGCGCTCGTCCTCGCCGAACTGGCGAAGCTGGAAGCCGCGCTGCCCGCGCTCCCGCCCACGGCCGGTGAGGAGGTCAGGGCGGACATCAGGGCCCGGCTCCAGTCGCTGCTGACCCGCTGGGACGAGACCGGCGGCGACCCGGACGGCAGCGGCGACGGCGACGGCGGCGAGGACGTGGCCGACCGCATTCAGGCCGCGTCCGACGACGAGATCTTCGACTTCATCGACAGCGAGCTCGGATCTTCCTGAGTTGGCTCGTTACCTGGACAGGGAGTAGTACTGATGGGCAACACGGGGCACACGGGGAACGAGGACAAGCTCCGGGACTATCTGAAGCGGGTCACCACCGATCTCGCACAGACCCGCCAGCGGCTCCGCGATGCCGAGGACGCGGGCCGGGAGCCGATCGCCGTTGTGGCGATGAGCTGCCGGTTCCCCGGCGGTGTGGAGTCCCCGGACGAGCTGTGGTCGCTGGTGGAGTCGGGCGGCGACGCGATCTCGCCGTTCCCGGCGGACCGCGGCTGGGACCTGGAGCGGCTCCACCACCCGGACCCGGACCACCCCGGCACCTCCGCCACCAGGGAGGGCGGATTCCTGGCCGGGGTCGCCGACTTCGACGCCGGGTTCTTCGGGATCAGCCCGCACGAGGCCCTCGCGATGGACCCCCAGCAGCGGCTGCTGCTGGAGACCGCCTGGGAGGCCATGGAGCGCGGCGGTATCGACCCGCGCTCCGTCCAGGGCGCCCGCGCCGGGGTCTTCGTCGGCGTCATGTACCAGGACTACGCGTCCCTCCTCGGCGAAGTCCCCGAGGGCTCCCAGTCGTTCATGGCGACCGGCACCTCCAACAGCATCGCGTCCGGCCGGATCTCGTACACCTTCGGTCTGGAGGGCCCGGCGGTCACCGTCGACACCGCCTGCTCGTCTTCGCTGGTCACCCTGCACCTCGCCGCCCAGTCCCTGCGGAAGGGCGAGTGCTCCTTCGCGCTGGCCGGCGGTGTCTCCGTGATGGCCACCCCCACCTCCCTCGTCGAGTTCTCCCGGCAGGGCGGACTCGCCGCCGACGGCCGAGTGAAGGCGTTCGCGGCCGCCGCCGACGGCACCGGCTTCTCCGAGGGCGCGGGCATGCTCCTGCTGGAGAAGCTCTCCGACGCCCGGCGGCTCGGCCACCCCGTACTCGCCGTCGTCCGGGGCTCCGCGGTCAACCAGGACGGTGCGTCCAGCGGACTGACCGCCCCCAACGGCCCGTCCCAGCAGCGTGTCATCCGGCAGGCCCTCGCCAACGCCGGGCTGACCGCCGCCGATGTCGACGTCGTCGAGGCACACGGCACCGGCACCCGCCTGGGCGACCCCATCGAGGCGCAGGCGCTGCTCGCCACCTACGGCAAGGACCGGCCCCAGGGCCGGCCGCTGCGGCTCGGGTCCGTCAAGTCGAACATCGGGCACACCCAGGCCGCCGCCGGTGTCGCGGGCATCATCAAGATGGTCGAGGCGCTGCGGCACGGCGTGATGCCGAAGACCCTGAACGTCGACGCGCCCACCCCCCAGGTCGACTGGACCGCGGGCGCCGTGGAACTGCTCGCCGAGGCCCGGCCGTGGCCCGCGCTGGACCGGCCGCGGCGCGCCGCCGTCTCGTCCTTCGGGATCAGCGGCACCAACGCGCACGTCATCCTGGAACAGGCCGCCGAGGAGAAGGCGGAGCCTTCCGCCGCACCCGCCGAGCCCTCCGCCGAGCCCTCCGTGGAGCCCTTCGCCGGGGTTCTGCCGTGGGTGGTGTCGGGCCGGTCCGCCGATGCCGTACGCGAGCAGGCGGCCCGGCTCGGCCGCGCCGTCACCGGGCTCGACCCCGCCGCCGTCGGCGGCACCCTCGCCGCACGGTCCGCCTTCGAACACCGCGCCGTCGTCATCGGCGGCGACTCCGGCACCCTCGCCGCCGGGCTCGAAGCCGTCGCCGCCGGACTCGCCCGGCCGGGCACCGTCACTGGGACGGCCGTCGGCGACCGGGTGGTGTTCGTGTTCCCGGGGCAGGGGTCGCAGTGGGTGGGGATGGCCGCGGGGTTGCTGGAGTCGGAGCCGGTGTTCCGGGACGCGGTGGCGGAGTGTGCGCGTGCTCTGGAGCCGTTCCTGGACTGGGATGTGACGGCGGCTCTGGGCGATGCGGAGCTGTTGAAGCGGGTGGACGTGGTCCAGCCCGTGCTGTGGACGATGATGGTGTCCCTGGCCGCCGTCTGGCGTTCGTACGGGGTGGAGCCTGCCGCGGTGGTGGGCCACTCGCAGGGTGAGATCGCGGCTGCTGTGGTGGCGGGTGGTCTGTCGCTGGAGGACGGCGCGCGGATCGTGGCTTTGCGCAGCCAGGCGTGGCTTTCGCTGGCGGGCAAGGGCGGGATGGCGTCCGTCGCCCTCCCCGCCGCCGATGTACGGGAGCGGCTGGAGCGGTTCGGTGATGTGCTGTCCGTTGCCGCGGTGAACGGGCCTGCCGCCTGTGCGGTGGCGGGTGATCCGGCGGCGCTGGACGAGCTGGTGGCCGGGCTGGTCGCGGAGGGCCACCGGGCCCGCCGGATCGAAGGCATCGACACGGCCGGACACTCCGCCCAGGTCGACGCCCTGCGGGAGCGGCTGCTCGCCGACTTGGCGCCCGTCGCACCCCGCTCCTCCGACATCCCGTTCTACTCGACCGTCACCGGCGGCCGGTTCGACACCGCCGGACTCGACACCGGCTACTGGTACCGCAATATGCGCGAACCGGTCGAGTTCGAGCAGGCGGTCGGAGCCCTGGCCGCGGACGGGTTCGCCCTCTTCCTCGAATCCTCCCCCCATCCCCTCCTCGGCCCCGCCATTCAGGGCACGGCCGCCACGGCCACCGTCACGGCCACCATGCGCCGCGGCGAAGGCGGCCCCGGGCGCCTGCTCACCGCCCTCGCCGAGGCATACGTCCACGGCGCCCCCGTCGACTGGCCGGGCCTGTTCGCCGGTACCGGCGCCCCCCGCGCCTCCCTGCCCACCTACGCCTTCCAGAAGCAGCGCTACTGGCCCGAGCCGACCACCGCCCCCGCTGTGGCCCACGGCGAGAGCGACACCGAACTGTGGGCCGCCCTCGAACGCGGTGACCTCGCGCTCGACGACACCGCCCGCACCACCCTGGACACCTGGCGCCGCGACCGCACCGAGAAGAACACCGTCGACTCCTGGCGGTTCCGGATCGCCTGGCGGCCGGTCGCCGAGCCCCCGGCGCCCACGCTCTCCGGGCGCTGGCTGGTCCTCGCGGACACCGGGTCCGCCGAGTCCGCCGAAGCCGCCGACCTCGTCGTCCGGGCCCTGCGCGGCCATGGCGCCGAACCCGAACTGGTCACCTCCGTCGCGGGCGAGTCCGCGGCCGGTGTGGTGACCCTGCTGGACCTCGAAGACACCCTGGCCCTGGTCCGCGAGCTGGTCGCCGAAGGCCCGGCCTGCCCGCTGTGGATCGCCACCCGCCAGGGCGTCTCCATCGGCCGCTCCGACCCGCTGGGCAGCGCCGCCCAGGCGTACATCTGGGGACTGGGCCGGGTCGTCGGCCTGGAACACGCCGACCGCTGGGGCGGTCTCGTCGACCTGCCCGCCGTCCTCGACGACCGGGCCGCGGGCCGGCTCGCCAGGGTCCTCGCCGGAATCGGCGACGAGGACCAGCTCGCCGTCCGGCCGTCCGGCATCTTCGTCCGCCGCCTGGTGCCCGCACCGCTGAACGACACCCCCGCCCCCCGCGACTGGACCCCGCGGGGCACCGTCCTGGTCACCGGCGGTGTCGGCGGCGTCGGCGCCCATATCGCCCGCTGGCTCGCCCGCCGCGGCGCCGGACACCTCGTCCTCACCAGCCGCCGCGGCGAGGAAACGCCCGGCGCCGGCGAACTCGCCGCCGAACTAAGGGAATTCGGTACCCGGGTCACCGTCGCCGCCTGCGACGTCGCCGACCGCGACACCCTCGCGGCCCTCGTCGCCTCCCTCGCCGAGGACGGCACCCCGATCCGCTCCGTCATGCACGCGGCGGGCATCGCCCCCCTCGTCCCGCTCACCGAGACCGACCCGGACGTCCTCGCCGACACCCTCGCCGCCAAGGTCACCGGCACCGCCAACCTGGACGCCCTGCTCGACGGCGCCCTCGGCGCCGAACCCCTCGACGCCTTTGTGCTGTTCTCCTCCGGCGCGGGCGTCTGGGGCGGCGGCGGCCAGGGCGCCTACGCCGCGGCCAACGCCTACCAGGACGCCTTCGCCGAACTGCGCCGCGCCCGCGGACTGACCGCGACCTCCGTCGCCTGGGGCGGCTGGAGCGAGGGCGGAATGGCCGCCGAGGAGGACGCCGCCCGCCATCTGCGGGCCCGCGGACTGCTCTCCATGGCACCCGAACTCGCCGTCGCCGCCCTCCAGCAGGCACTCGATCACGACGAGACGTTCCTCGCCGTCACCCGGATGGACTGGGCCCGGTTCGCCACCGCCTTCACGGTCTCCCGGCCCCGCCCGCTCCTGGACGAAATCCCCGGGGCCCGGGCCGCCCTCGACGCCGCGGCCGCCGGGGCCGACACCACCGACGGCACCGGGAACGCCCTCGCCGAACGGCTCGCCGGACTGCCCGACACCGAACGCCTGCGGATCCTGGAGGACCTGGTCCGCGACCATGCCGCCGCCGTACTCGGCTTCAGCGGCGCAGAACTGATCGAACCCGGCCGGGCGTTCCGCGATATCGGCTTCGACTCGGTGACCGCCGTCGCCATGCGGAACCGGCTCGCCGCCGACACCGGACTCACCCTGCCCACCACCCTTGTCTTCGACCGGCCGACCCCCACCGCCGTCGCCCGCTTCGTCGACGACCTGCTGATCGGCCGCGATACGGCCGTCACCGGACCCGTCACGGCCACCACGGCCACCGGCGACGACCCGATCGCCGTCGTCGCCGTCGGCTGCCGCTTCCCGGGCGGGGTGTCCGGCCCCGAGGAGTACTGGAAGCTCCTCACCGAGGGCCGCGACGCCGTCACCGGGTTCCCCGACGACCGCGGCTGGGACCTCGACGCCCTCTACCACCCCGACCCGGACCACCCCGGCACCAGCCACACCCGCGAAGCCGCCTTCGTCCACGAGGCACCCGACTTCGACGCCGGATTCTTCGGGATCAGCCCCCGCGAGGCCCTCGTCATGGACCCGCAGCAGCGGCTGCTCCTCGAAACCTCCTGGGAGGCGTTCGAACGGGCCGGCATCGACCCGGCCACCCTCCGCGGCAGCGCCTCCGGCGTGTTCATCGGCGCCTCCTCCTCCGGCTACGCCACCAATCTGACCCGGGTCCCCGAAGGCGCCGAGGGCTACTTCATCACCGGCAGCGCGTCCGCCGTCCTCTCCGGCCGGATCTCGTACGTCCTCGGCCTGGAGGGCCCGGCGGTCACCGTCGACACCGCCTGCTCCTCCTCACTGGTCGCCCTCCACTACGCCGCCCAGTCGCTGCGCACCGGCGAATGCGACCTCGCGCTCGCGGGCGGCGTCGCCGTCCTCACCAACCCCGGCGTCTTCGTCGAGTTCAGCCGCCAGCGCGGCCAGGCCGCCGATGGCCGGGTCAAGGCGTTCGCGGCCGCCGCCGACGGCACCGGCTGGGGCGAGGGCGCCGGTGTCGTCCTGCTGGAGCGGCTCTCCGACGCCCGCCGCAACGGCCACCCCGTGCTCGCGATCCTCCGCGGCTCCGCGGTCAACCAGGACGGTGCCTCCAACGGGATCACCGCACCCAACGGGCCCTCCCAGCAGCGCGTCATCCGGCAGGCCCTGGCCAACGCCGGACTGACGCCCGCCGAAGTCGACGTCGTCGAAGCCCATGGCACCGGCACCCGCCTCGGCGACCCCATCGAGGCCGAGGCCCTCCTCGCCGCCTACGGCCAGGACCGTGCCACCCCCCTGCTGCTCGGCTCGGTGAAGTCCAACATCGGCCACACCCAGACCGCCGCCGGGGCCGCCGGGCTCATCAAGCTCGTCCTCGCCATGCGCGAGGGCCGGGTGCCCCGCACCCTCCATGTCGACGAGCCCACCCCGCACGTCGACTGGGCCTCCGGCGCCGTCCGGCTGGTCACCGAGGAAACCGACTGGCCGGAGACCGGCAGGCCGCGCCGCGCGGGTCTCTCCGCCTTCGGTGTCAGCGGCACCAACGTCCATATGATCCTGGAACAGGCTCCCGAGCCGGAGCCCGCGGACCACGCGGCGGCGCGGGTGGTGCTGCCGGTGGTTCCGGTGGTGGTGTCGGCGGGTTCGGCGGAGGGTCTGCGGGCTCAGGCAGCACGGTTGCTGGAGCCGGTGGCTTCCGGTGCCGGGTTGCTGGACCTCGCCTATTCGCTGGGCACGACGCGGTCGGTGCTGGAGCACCGTGCGGTGCTGACGGTGGCGGACCGGGAGGAGCTGGCGGCGGAGCTGACGGCGCTGGCCGAAGGCCGCTCCACCGCCGTGCGCGGAGCGCGGGCCGGGGGACGGCTGGCCTTCCTGTTCACCGGTCAGGGCAGCCAGCGCATCGGCATGGGCCGGGAGCTGTACGACACGTTCCCGGTCTACGCCGACGCCTTCGACCAGGTGTGTGCGTATCTGGACACCCGGCTGGACCGGCCCGTCCGGGACGTCGTCTTCGGCGATGACGCGGAGCTGCTGAACCGGACCGAGTACGCCCAGGCCGCGCTGTTCGCGGTCGAGGTGGCGCTGTTCCGCCTCGTCGAGTCCTGGGGTGTCCGCCCCGACTATCTCGCCGGGCACTCGGTGGGCGAGATCGCGGCCGCCCATGTCGCCGGGGTGTTCTCGCTGGAGGACGCCTGCACGCTGGTCGCGGCTCGCGGCAGGCTGATGGGCGCCCTGCCCGAGGGCGGCGCGATGGTCGCCGTGGAAGCCTCGGAGGACGACGTACGCCCGCACCTCGCCGAGTACGACGGCGTGGACATCGCGGCCGTCAACGGGCCCCGCTCCGTGGTCCTGTCCGGCGACGAGGACGCCGTCCTCGCGCTCGCCTCGCGGTGGAAGAACAAGCGCCTCCGCGTCAGCCACGCCTTCCACTCGCACCTCATGGACCCCATGCTGGACGAGTTCCGTACCGTCGCCGAGACACTGACGTACGAGCGGGCGCGGGTGCCCGTCGCCGGACAGCCCACCGAGGTCGACGCCGAGTACTGGGTACGGCATGTCCGCGAAGCGGTCCGCTTCCACGACGCCCTCACCCGGCTCGGCGAGTACGGTGTCACCACCTTCCTGGAGATCGGCCCGCACGGCGTCCTCTCCGCCCTCACCGAAGGCCGGTCCGCCCCCCTGCTCCGCAAGGACCGCCCCGAGGTGCGCACGGCGCTCACCGCCCTCGGCCGCGTCCACACCGCCGGATTCACCCCCGACTGGGCAGCCGTCTTCGACGGCACCGGCGCCCGCCGCACCGACCTGCCCACCTACGCCTTCCAGCGGCAGCGCTACTGGATCGAGAACGGCCCCGGCGCCGGTGATGTCACCGCGGCCGGAATCGGCCCCTCGTACCATCCGCTGCTCGGTGCCGCCGTCTCCCTCGCGGACGAACGCGGACTCGTCCTCACCGGCCGGCTCTCGCTGCGCACCCACCCCTGGCTCGCCGACCACACCGTCGCCGGAGCGGCCCTGCTCGCCGGGACCGCGTTCGTCGACCTCGCCGTCCACGCGGGTGACCACATCGGCCGCGACCATCTCGAAGAACTGACCATCGAGGCACCGCTCGTGGTGCCCGAACGCGGCGGTGTCTCCCTCCAGGTCACGGTCGACGCCCCCGACGGCTCCGGCCGCCACCCCGTCGCCGTCCACTCCCGGCCCGACGACGCCTCGCCCGACGCCCCCTGGACCCGGCATGCCGCGGGCTTCCTCGGCATGGCCCCCGCCGCGCCCGACGAGACCCCCGACGACGGCGCCGAGTGGCCGCCGCCCGGCGCCACCGCACTCCCCGTCGACGGCCTCTACGAGACCCTCGGCCGGTACGGCTTCTCCTACGGCCCCGTCTTCCAGGGCCTGCAAGCCGCCTGGCGCCGCGGCACCGGCCCCGGCCACGAGGTCTTCGCCGAAGTCACCCTGCCCGGCGACGACGCCGCCCACTTCGGGCTGCACCCCGCACTCTTCGACGCCGCCCTGCACGCCCTCGCCCTGGAGTCCCTGGACGACACCGGCGACGGCATGGGGGCCGGACAGGGCAGGCTCCCCTTCGCCTGGACCGGTGTACGGCTCCACGCCGCGGGCGCCCGCACCCTGCGGGTCCGGCTGGCACCCAGCGGAACCGGCGTCACCCTGCGCGCCACCGACCCCGCGGGCCGGGCCGTCGTCACCGTCGACTCGCTGGTCATGCGCACCCTCGCGGCCGACGCCCTCCGCACCACCTCCCACCACGACGCGCTCTTCGGGCTCGACTTCGTCCCGGTACCCACCGGCGGCACCCCCACCGAAACCGCCGCATCCGCCGAAGCCGCTGCAATCGCCGTCCTCGACGGATACACGGCCGAGGCCCTCGACACCGTCGACACCGTCGGCGGCGCGCCCGAAGCCGTGGTCGCCCTGGTACCCGACACCGGCACCAGCACCGACGCCGACACCGGCACGTCGGCCGGCAGTGTGATCGACGGCGCGCACCGCACCGCCGTCGCCACCCTCGACCTGATGCGGGAGTGGCTGGCCCGGGACCGGTTCGCCACCTCCCGGCTGGTCCTGGTCACCGGCCCCGGCCTGGCCCACTCCGTGGTCACCGGCCTGGTCCGGACCGCCCAGACCGAGAACCCCGGCCGGTTCGTCCTGGTCGAGACCGACGGTACGGCGGGCCCCGAAGGCCCGGCCGGCACCCCGCGGCCCGCCTGGGGCGAGCTGCTCGCCTCCGGCGAACCCCAGCTCGCATTCCGCGCGGGCGTGGCCACTGTGCCCCGGCTCGCCCGGATCCGGCTGCCCGAGCCCGGGGCCCCGGCGTTCGGCCCCGACGGCACGGTCCTGGTGTCCGGCGGCACCGGCGCCCTCGGCAGGCTCGTCGCCACCCATCTCGTCACCGTCCACGGAGTACGCAGCCTGGTCCTCACCGGCCGCCGCGGCCCGGCCGCCGAAGGCGCCGCCGAACTCGCCGCGGAACTGCGCGACCTGGGCGCCGACGTGCGGATCGAGGCATGCGACACCGCCGACCGCGAAGCCCTCGCCGCCCTTCTGGACACCGTCCCCGGCCTGACCGGAGTCGTCCACACCGCGGGCGTACTCGACGACGGGATCCTCCCGTCCCTCACCCCCGAGCGGATGGCGGCCGTACTGCGGCCCAAGGTGGACGCCGCCTGGCATCTGCACGAGCTGACCCGCGACCGCGAACTGACCGCCTTCGTACTGTTCTCCTCCGCCGCGGGCACCGTCGGCAGCCCCGGCCAGGCCAACTACGCCGCGGCCAACGCGTTCCTCGACGCCCTCGCCGGACACCGCCTGGCCGAAGGGCTGCCCGCCACCTCCCTCGCCTGGGGCATGTGGGAGCAGACCGACGGTATGGCGGGCGGACTCGCCGATGCCGACCTGCGCCGGATGAACCGCTCCGGCGTCCTGCCGCTCACCCCCGCACAGGGGCTGGAACTCTTCGACACCGCCGTCGCCGCCGGGCCCGGCACCGGACGGGCCGTCCTGGTCCCGATGGCACTCGACCTGCCCACCCTCACCATGGGCGCGGCGAGCGGGCTCGTCCCGCCGATCCTCAGCGGCCTGGTACGGGTACCGGCCAGGCGCCGGGCCGACGCGGGAACCAGCGAGGCCGCGGGCGAGCTGCTGCGCCGGCTGTTCGCCCTCTCCGCGGAGGACCGGGCCGCCGAACTCCTCGGCCTGGTGCGGGCCGAGGCCGCCGCCGTACTCGGCCATCCGTCGGCCGCCGCCGTCGAACCCGCCCGCGCCTTCACCGAGCTGGGCTTCGACTCGCTGACCGCCGTCGAACTCCGCAACCGCCTCACCCCGGCCACCGGCCTCAAACTGCCCGCCACCCTCGTCTTCGACTACCCGTCGGCCGAGGTACTCGCGGACTATCTGCACGGTGAGCTGATGGGCGCCGGGGAGCACCAGGCCGCCGTCACCGCCGCGGGCTCGGCCGCCACCGACGAGCCGATCGCCATCGTCGCCATGTCCTGCCGCTTCCCCGGCGGTGTCACCGGCCCGGAAGAGCTGTGGGACCTGGTCATCGAGGGCCGCGACGGCATCACCCCGTACCCCGCCAACCGGAGCTGGGACGCCTCCCGGCTCCACGACCCCAATCCGCAGAGCCCCGATGTCCGGTACAGCGAGGCGGGCGGCTTCCTCCACGACGCGGGCGAGTTCGACCCGGCCTTCTTCGGGATCGGCCCGCGCGAAGCCCTCTCCATGGACCCGCAGCACCGGCTGCTCCTGGAGACCTCCTGGGAAGCCTTCGAACGCGCCGGAATCGACCCGAAGAGCCTCCGCGGCAGCCGGACCGGCGTCTTCGCGGGCCTGATGTACCACGACTACGCGCAGATCCTCCAGCAGTCGCCGGGCGGCGGCGACGGCTATGTCGGCACCGGGAACTCCGGCAGCATCGCGTCCGGCCGGATCTCGTACACCTTCGGTCTGGAGGGCCCGGCGGTCACCGTCGACACCGCCTGCTCCTCGTCGCTGGTCACCCTGCACCTCGCCGTACAGGCCCTGCGGCAGGGCGAATGCGATCTGGCGCTGGCCGGCGGTATCTCGGTGATGTCCTCGCCCGATGTCCTCATCGAACTCAGCCGCTCGGGCGGGCTCGCCCCCGACGGACGGTGCAAGGCGTTCGGCTCCGGGGCCAACGGCGCGGGCTTCTCCGAAGGAGTCGGCATGCTCCTCGTGGAGCGGCTCTCCGACGCCCGGCGCAACGGGCACCAGGTGCTCGCGGTGGTCCGGGGGAGCGCGGTCAACCAGGACGGCGCGTCCAACGGCCTCACCGCACCCAACGGCCCCTCGCAGCGGCGCGTCATCCGCCAGGCGCTCGCCAACGCCGGACTGACCTACGCCGACGTCGACGCGGTCGAGGCCCACGGCACCGGCACCGTACTCGGCGACCCCATCGAGGCACAGGCACTGCTCGCCACCTACGGCCAGGACCGGCCGGAGGACCGGCCGCTCCGCCTCGGCTCCATCAAGTCGAACATCGGCCACACCCAGGCCGCCGCCGGAGTCGCGGGCATCATCAAGATGGTGATGGCCCTGCGGCACGGCGTGCTGCCCCCGACGCTCCACGCCGGTGAGCCCAGCCCGCACATCGACTGGACGGCGGGCGCGGTACGGCTGCTCGGCGAACCGGCCGCCTGGGAGCGGAACGGGCGGCCCCGCCGGGCGGGCGTCTCGTCCTTCGGCATCAGCGGCACCAACGCCCACACCATCATCGAAGAAGCCCCCGAGCAGACCCTTCCCACCGTCGCGGCCGGGACGGCTCCGGTGTCGGGCGCGGTGCCGTGGGTGCTGTCGGGCCGTTCGCCGGAGGCGGTACGGGCCCAGGCGGCGAAGCTGCTGGAGACGGCCTTCGCGGGCGCGGCCGGAAGCACCCGGGCCGGAACGAGCGCCCCCGTCGACGCATCCGTCGGAATCGCCGATACGGGCTGGTCGCTGGCGACCTCGCGGTCGGTGTTCGAGCACCGGGCCGTCGTCGTCGGCACGGACACCGACGAGCTGACCGCGAGACTGCGGGCGTTCGCCGACGGCGCGGAGACCACCGGGGTGGCGCACGGCGCCGTCTCCGGACCGGGTGACCGGGTGGTGTTCGTGTTCCCGGGGCAGGGCTCGCAGTGGGTCGGGATGGCCGCCGGGCTGCTGGACGCGTCCCCGGTGTTCCGGGACTCGGTGGCGGAGTGCGCCCGTGCCCTGGAGCCCTTCCTGGACTGGGACTTGATGGCGGCTCTGGACGATGCGGAGCTGCTGAAGCGGGTGGATGTCGTCCAGCCCGTGCTCTGGACCATGATGGTGTCCCTGGCCGCCGTCTGGCGCTCCTGCGGAGTCGAGCCCGCCGCCGTGGTGGGCCACTCGCAGGGTGAGATCGCGGCCGCTGTGGTGGCGGGTGGTCTGTCGCTGGAGGACGGCGCCCGGATCGTGGCGCTGCGCAGCCAGGCGTGGCTGTCGCTCGCGGGCAAGGGCGGTATGGCGTCCGTAGCGCTCCCGGCCGCCGAGGTACGGGAGCGGCTGGAGCGGTTCGGCGACGCGCTGTCCGTCGCCGCCGTCAACGGGCCTGCCGCCTGTGCGGTGGCCGGTGACCCCGCGGCGCTGGACGAGCTGGTGGCCGGGCTGGTTGCGGAGGGCCACCGGGCCCGCCGTATCGAAGGCATCGACACGGCCGGGCACTCCGCGCAGGTCGACGCGCTGCGCACCCAACTGCTCGCCGACTTGGCGCCCGTCGCGCCCCGCACCTCCGACATCCCGTTCTACTCCACGGTGACCGGCGGCCGGTTCGACACCGCCGGGCTCGACACCGGCTACTGGTACCGCAATATGCGCGAACCGGTCGAATTCGAGCAGGCGGTCGGAGCCCTGGCCGCCGACGGATACGCCCTCTTCCTCGAATCCTCGCCCCATCCCCTCCTGGGCGGCGCCGTCCAGGGCACCGTGGAGACGGCCACCGTCGCGGCCACCCTGCGGCGCGGCGAAGGCGGCCCCGAGCGCCTCCTCACCGCATTCGGCGAAGCCTGGGCCCATGGTGTCCCCGTCGACTGGCCGGGCCTGTTCACGGGCACCGGCGCCCGCCGCGTGGACCTGCCCACGTACGCCTTCCAGAAGCAGCACTACTGGCCCGACCTCAGCGAGGGCCGGGCCGGGGACATCACCGCGGTCGGCCTCGGCTCGGCCGGGCATCCGCTGCTCGGCGCCGCCGTCACCCTCGCCGACACCGACGGGGTCCTCTTCACCGGCCGGCTGTCCGCCGACACCCACCCGTGGCTCGCGGACTACACCGTCCTCGACACGGCCCTCGTCCCCGGCGCCGCGCTGGTGGAGATCGCCGCCCACGCCGGCCGCAGCCTCGACTGCGACACCGTGACGGAACTGGTCCTGGAGGAGCCGCTGGCCCTGCCCGAGACCGGCGGCGTCGCGGTCCAGCTCATCGTCACCGCACCCGACGGCAACGGCCTGCGGACCGTGACCCTGCACTCCCGCTCCGACGGCGACGACCGGCCCTGGGTCCGGCATCTGACCGGCACCCTCGGCACCTCGGACACCCCGCCCTCCGGCGAGCTGACCGTCTGGCCCCCGGCCGGAGCCGTCGGCATCCCCGTCGACGGCCTCTACGACACCCTGATGGCCGCCGGGTTCGCCCACGGGCCCGCCTTCCAGGGCGTCCGCGCCGCCTGGCGCAGCGGCGACGCGCTCTGCGCCGACATCACCCTCGACACCGGTACCGAACCCGGCGCCTTCGGTCTGCACCCGGCGCTCCTCGACGCCGCGTTCCACCCGGCAGCACTCGACGGCCGGGCCGTGCTGCCGCAGCGCTGGCGGGGGCTGCGCCTGTACGCCGCCGGGGCCGCCGCGCTCCGGGTCAGGCTGACCCCGGCCGGAGACGACACCGTACGGCTCGAACTCGCCGACCCGGCGGGCCGGCCGGTCGCCGAGGCAGACGCGGTCACCCTGCGGGCCCCGTCGCCCGGGCGGCTCGCCGCCCGCGACCGGTCCCTCCACGGCCTGGAGTGGGTGCCCGTCACCGCCGCCGGGCGGGCCGACGCCGTTGTCGTCGGCCCCGCCGACGAACGGCTCGGCCTCGCCGGCGTCAACACCCTCGACGATGTGGCCGCCCTCGGCGACCGGGTGCCGGACGAGGTCGTCCTGGTCTGCCCGGCCGCCGCGGGCGAGGTGCCGGACGCGGTGCGCAGCACCGTCGGCGGAGTGCTGGCCGCACTCCAGCAGTGGCTGGCCGACGACCGGTTCGCCCGGTCCCGGCTGACCGTCCTCACCTCGCGGGCCGTCGACACCGGCAAGGAGGACGACGGCCCCGACCTCGGCCTCGCCGCGGTCTGGGGGCTGCTGCGGTCCGCCCAGTCCGAGGAACCGGAGCGCTTCGCCCTGATCGACGTCGACGACGAGGACGCGTCGCTGCGCGCCGTACCCGCCGTACTGGCCACCGGCGAGCCGCAGGCCGCCGTACGCGGCGGCACGGTGCTGGTGCCCCGGCTCGCCCGGGTCGTCCCGGCCGCCGCCGAACCCGCGGCGCTCGGCGGAACGGTCCTGGTCACCGGCGCCATGGGCGCGCTCGGAGCGATGGTCACCCGGCGGCTGGTCACCGAACACGGCGCCCGCAGGCTGGTCCTGGCGAGCCGCCGCGGACCGGACGCCGACGGCGCGGCGGAGCTGCTGGCCTCGCTCGCCGCCCTGGGCGCCGAGGCCACCGCCGTGGCCTGCGACCTCGCCGACCGGGACGCCGTCGCCGGACTCGTCGGCGCCCACCCGGACCTCGGCGCGGTCGTCCATATCGCCGGTGCCCTCGACGACGGCGTGATCTCGTCGCTGACCCCGGAGAAGCTGGACCGGGTGCTGCGGCCCAAGGTCGACGCGGCCTGGTATCTGCACGAGCTGACCCGCGACCGCGAACTGACCGCCTTCATCCTGTTCTCCTCGGCCGCCGGTACCTTCGGCGGCCCCGGCCAGGGCAACTACGCGGCGGCCAACGCCTTCCTCGACGCCCTCGCCCAGCACCGGCGGGCCCTCGGGCTCACCGCGTCCTCCCTGGCCTGGGGGCTGTGGGAGGACCGCGGTGCCATGGCGGACACCGTCGGCGACACCGACGTCAGCCGGATGAGCCGCTCCGGGTTCGCCCCGCTGACCGCCGACGAGGGCCTCGCCCTCTTCGACGCCTCCCGCCGGGCCGACAGTGCCGTACTGGTGCCCGTCCGGCTGGACACGGCCGCCCTGCGGGCCCAGGCCGCGGCCGGATTCGTCCAGCCGCTGCTGCGCGGACTGATCCGGGTCCCGGTCCGGCGGGCCGCCGCCGAGACCGGCGCCGGACTCGTCGAACGGCTCGCGGGACTCAGCCCCGCCGAGCGCGACGAGGTCCTCGTCGACCTGGTGCGCTCGCTGGTCGCCGCCGTCCTCGGCCACGAGGGCGCCGGGGCGATCGAACCCGGCCGCGGGTTCATCGAGTACGGCGTCGACTCGCTGGCCGCGGTGGAGCTGCGCAACCGGCTCAACGCGGCGCTCGGACTGAAGCTGCCCACCAAGCTGATCTTCGAGCACGGGACCCCGGTCGCCCTCACCCAGTACCTCCGGGCCGAACTGGCCGGTGCCTTTGCCGAGGCGTCGGCGGCCGCACCGGCCGGAGCGCCCCGGGGCGGCAACGACCGGAGCGACTCCATCGCCGGTCTGTACCGGCAGGCCTGCGAGCAGGGGAAGTTCGACGAGGCCCGGCAACTGCTGCGGGCCGTCGCCGAGATCCCGCCCGCCGCCGACACCTCCCTGGACTCCCTCGCCGGTGTGTACCGGCAGGCCAGCCGGGTCGGCATGCTCGACGAGGCCGCGGATCTGCTGATGGCCGCATCGCTGGCGCGGCCCACGTTCGCCGACCCCGCGCAGTTGGCGAAGCGGCCCGAACTGGTGCCGTTCGCCCGCGGACCGGAGGGCCCGGCCGTGGTCTGCCTGACGTCCATCAGCGCCCTCGCCGGACCGCACCAGTACTTCCGCTTCGCCTCGGCGCTGAAGGACCTGCGGGACGTGTCCGTCCTCACGGCCCCCGGCTATGCCGGCGGCGAACCGCTCGCGGCGGACCTGGAGGCGCTGGCCCGGCTCCAGGCCGAGGCGATCGCCGCCCGGTACCCGGAGAGCGGCTCGTTCGTCCTCGCCGGTGCCTCCGCCGGGGGCTGGCTCGCCCATGCCGCCGCCGCGCACCTGGAGCGGATGGGGGTACGCCCGGCGGGCGTCGCCCTGCTGGACACGTATCTGCCGAAGGCCTCCAGTGTCACCGACCGGATCCGCCCCGGCATGGTCAAGGAGGGCTACGACCGGGAGGACTCCTACGGCTACATGGACGGTACCGGGCTCACCGCGATGGGCTGGTACCTCCGGATGTTCGGCGGCTTCTGGACCCCGGAGGACATCCAGGCGCCGATCCTGGTGGTCCGGGCCACCGAGTACATGGCGGACGGCAGCGGCACCGTGCCGAAGCCGGAGGAGTGGCAGGCGTACTGGGAGCAGCCGCACCGGGCGGTGGATGTCCCGGGCAACCACTTCACCATGATGGAGGCCCATGCCGAGGCCACGGCCGCGGCGGTCCACAGCTGGGCCGCGACCCTCGGCTGACGGCCCGTCCCGGGGGCCGGAGTGACGGCCCCCGGGGCGCGCCCACCGGCCCCGGGCGCCGTGTGTGCCGTGCGGTCCCAATTCCTGATGGTCCATCAACTGGCCCACGAAATGGGCTACTTCGAGTGACGGCCGGGCCACTTCGTGTGGTCCGGCCTCTTGTGTGCGGCCCCCGGCATGGACTAGATCTCTTCTCGCGATTCGCGATTGGTACAGACCATCTGACCCTGCTCGGACAAGGCCACCAGAATGTTCAGACGCACCTCCGCGTTCCTCCTGACGACGGCGCTGCTCACCTCGCTCGCCGCGGTCCCCGCGACCGCTCACGCCGATGACGACGACAGCCGACGGCTGCCCGGCCACCGGGTGGCCTACTTCACCGCGTGGAGCGCCTACAGCGGCTTCTCCGCCAAGAAGGTCCAGGACTCGGGCCAGGCGGCCAAGCTGACCGTGATCAACTACGCCTTCGGCAATATCTCCCCCCAGGGCACCTGCTTCGCGGACAACCTGCCCGACCAGGCCGACGCCTGGGTCGACTACCAGCGCCCGATCGACGCGGCCAACTCGGTGGACGGCGTCGCCGACAACTGGGACCAGCCGCTGAAGGGCAGCTTCAACCAGCTGCGGAAGCTGAAGGCGAAGAACCCCCAGCTGAAGGTCGTCATCTCGATCGGCGGCTGGGGCTGGTCCAAGTACTTCTCGGACGTGGCCGCCACCGACGCCGCGCGCAAGAAGTTCGTGTCCTCCTGCGTCGACCTCTACATCAAGGGCAACCTGCCGCAGCTGCTGGACACGCCGGGCGGCGGACCGGGCAGCGGCGCGGGCGTCTTCGACGGCATCGACCTCGACTGGGAGCACCCGGGCGGCGACGGCCTGCCGGACAACCATGTGCGCCCCGAGGACGGCCGCAACTTCACCCTGCTGCTGGCCGAGTTCCGGCGGCAGCTCGACGCGGCGGGTGACGACCGCGGGCGGGGGCGCCACCTGCTGACGGCGGCCGTCGCCAACAACACCGGCGTCGCGGACCGGCTGGAGCTGCCCAAGGTCGCCCGCTACGTGGACTTCCTGAACCTGATGACCTACACCATGCACGGCTCCTGGGAGCCGCTGGGCCCGACCAACCACCAGGCGAACCTCTACACCGACCCGGCCGACCCCTCCGGCCCCGAGTACAGCTACAGCGCGGACAAGGTGGTGAAGCACTACCTGGCCGGCGGCCTGCCCGCCCGCAAGGCGGTGCTCGGGGTGCCGTCCTGGGGCTACGGCTGGACGGGAGTGCCCGCCGGGCCGAAGAACGGCCTCTACCAGCCCGCCACCGGCATGTCCCCGCGCGGCGGCGGCCAGCTGCCCTACAAGGCCATCAAGGACCTGCCGGGCACCGTGCACACCGACCGCAAGTACGGCGCGGCCTGGAAGTACGACGGCACCGAGTTCTGGTCGTACGACACCCCGGCCGTCGCCGCCCAGAAGGCCCGCTACACCCAGCGGAACGGTCTCGGCGGCGTGATGGTCTGGTCCCTGGACGGGGATGACGAGCAGGGTTCGCTGATCAGCGCGCTGGACCGCGGTCTGCGGCGCTGACCCGGGGCTGAGGCCCGCCGCTCCGGGCGCGAGCGGGAGGACGGCTCCCGCCCGGAGCGGCGGGCCCTCTCCCGGTAGCGGCGGACTCCGGTGAACGGGCTTCCGCGGCCCGCGGCCGGAGTGCGCGGGCGCCCCGCGGCCACCCCCCCCGGAATGCCCGAGCGCCAACTTCGTGGACAACACCCCCGGGGTGTCCCACACGGTGGTGGTCTCCGCCGACGGTCTTCTGCTTGCCATGTCCGAAGGATTTCCGCGGGAC
>NZ_JBSFNQ010000093.1:0-27836 GCF_053981115.1 Streptomyces sp. NPDC003691
TGCCGGTCGCCGGTCGGTCCGGATCCGGGCGGGCGCCCGTCGCGGCGGGGCGGGGGTCCGGACGTACCGGGCGCGGGCGCGGGGGAGTGCCGCTCTGCCGAGGGCCTTGTGGATCCCGATCTCCCGGACCCGTTCGCGGGTGTCGAGCAGTACGCCGTTGAGCACGCCGAGCGCGGCGACGGCGATCAGCACCAGGGTGAGGAGCGCGGACAGCGCGTTGAGCGTGACGGCCATATCGCTGCCGGCGCCCAGCACGCCCCTGCGGGCGGTGGCCCCCAGCGGAGCCAGTTCCTCGTTCAGCGCGTCGAGATAGCCGGAGACACCGGTCCCCGGGGCGACCGCGATGTGATGACTGGTCTCCCTCGGATCGGGACGCGCCGCCCCGAAGGACGCGATATCGGTGTAGACCTGCATACCGCCGTTGCGGGGGTCCAGCACCTCCCCGACGATCCGCACCGTGACCGGTCCGGCCGGAGTGCTCAGGGTGACGGTGTCGCCGAGGCCGGTTCCGGTGGCCGCCAGGAACGGGGTCGGAACCACGGCCTCGCCGGACGTCCGGAGCCAGCGGCCCGAGACCATCGCATAGCCGCCCCAGGAGGCGTCGCCCGTGAAGGCGATCACCTCGACGGTGCCGGACCGGCCCGGCACCGTCGCCCGTACCGTCGTCGCGCTGTAGTACTTCCCGGTCCCGGGCGCGGCCGCGACGGCCGCGGTGACCGCGGCGGGATCCGCCCCGGCCCGCTCCCGCGCACCGCTGCCCGGGGGCCCGAACCCCGGCGGGGGCGCGGGCACGGTGACATCGGCGGCGTCGTGGTCCTTGGCCGCCAGCACCTCGCCGAGTGAGGCGCCGAGACCCACGGTGAACGTGACCGCGACGGTACCGAACAGCACCGCCGTGCCCATGACCAGAGCCCGGGCCGGCCGTACGAAGGGCCGGGCCAGCCCCAGCGCGACCGGCAGCGGCAGCGGCAGCCGCCCCGCCCACCGCGCCGCCCACCGGCCCCGGCCCGCCGGAGCGGTACGCCCGGCGGCGAGGGCGTCGACCGTACGCAGCCGTCCGGCCCGCCGGGCGCTCGCCCAGGCCGTGACCGCCACCAGCCCCAGCACCCCCGCGCCCACCGCGACATCGACCCACGGCGCGACGGCCAGCGACGACGTCCGGTAGACCTGCTCGGTCTCGGCCAGTACCGGGACGGCGAGCAGATGACCGGCGAGCACCCCGACCGCCGTACCGGCCGCGGCCGGGATCAGCGCCTGCCCGGCATACGCCCGGACGACCTGGGCCGGGGTGAAGCCGACGGCCTTGAGCACCCCGATGCGGCGGGTCGCCGTACCGACGGCCGACGCGACGACATTGCCGACCACGAGCACCGACATGACCAGCCCCAGCACGCCGAAGGCGACGAGGAACGGTACGAAGAGCGCGATATCGCGCTCGGCGGTCTCCCTGACGGCCAGCCACGACTGCTCGCCGACGGCCGCCCCCGGCGGCAGCGACGCCCTGACGGCCTCGCCGCCCGCGGTGACCGCCGCGGCCGTGTCCGCGGCGGTGAAACGGTAGAGCATCTGATAGCCCCCGCCGCCGGGTTCGGTGAGCGACGGCAGCACGGACGGCACCACCCAGGCATCCGCGGTCCCGGTGACCGAACGGGCCGTGCCCACCACGGTCAGGGCCGGTGCGCCGGACCGGCCGGGGAAGGTGATCCGGGTCCCCAGGACCGGGCCGGGAAAGGCGTCCGCCGACAGTACGATCTCGCCGGGCCCCGCGGCCCACCGGCCGTCGAGCAGCGCCAACTCGTCCACGTCCCGGCCCGGATCGGCCCGCCCGGCCACTGTGACCGGCACCCCGGGGCCCGCCCCGCGCAACCGCGGGACGACCGTCGCCGTACGGAACGGACCGGCCGCGGCACTCACCCCCCGGGCTCCCGCGGAGGCCGACAGCCGCTCCGCGCTCACCCGCCCCGCGTCGAACTGCACGGACAGATGCGCGCCGCGCTGCCCGGCGAAGGCGTCGTCGAACGGCGCGCCGGAGACCGCCAGCAGCGAACCGCCGAGGACGGCGGCGGCCACCGCGGCGGCCGTGGTGAGCGCGATCACCAGGCTCTGCACCCACCGCCGCCGCACCCCGGAGCGCACCACCCGGCCCAGCGCGCTCATCGGACGGTCTCCGGGGCCCCGGCCCCCGACGGGGCGTCCCCGGTGATCCGGCCGTCGGCGATCCGGACCGTACGGCTCGTGCAGGACCGGGCCAGCGCCAGATCGTGGGTCACCACCACAATGGTCTGCCCCTCGGCGTTGAGACCGGTGAACAGCTCGCCGACGTCCTGCCCGGCGGCCGTGTCCAGGGCACCGGTCGGTTCGTCGGCCAGCAGCAGCGCCGGACGGTTCATCAGGGCCCGGGCCACCGCGGCGCGCTGCCGCTCACCGCCGGACAGCCGCCCCGGGTAGGCGCGGGCGTGCCGCCCGATGCCCAGCCGTTCCAGCAGCTCCGCCGCCCGGCGGTCGGCCGCCCCGCGCCGGGTGCCCGCGAGACGCGCGGGCAGCGCGACATTGTCGGCGACCGTCAGATCGTCGAGCAGATGGAAGAACTGGAAGACCATGCCGACTCTCGACCGCCGGTAGAGCGCCGACCCGGCCTCGCCCAGCCGGTCCACCCGCACCCCGTCCACGGTGACCGTCCCCCCGTCGGGCCGGTCCAGCCCGGCGATCAGGTTGAGCAGGGTGGACTTGCCGCTGCCGGAGGGGCCGAGGACCGCGACGGACTCACCGGGACTTACGGACAGCGACACCTCGCGCAGCGCGGGCGGCCCGTCGTCGTACCGGCGGCTCACCCCGCACAGTTCGATCAGCGGCTGGGTCATCGAAGGCTCCTCGGGTAGGTACGGCAGGCCCTCCGCAACCTAGGAGCGGCCCCGTCCGCCGCGCGTCGCCCGCCCGGACCCCTTGCGGTACCGCGCCGGGACGATTCCCGGAAACGTCATCCCTGCGATGTAGGCGGCTGATGTACGCGATGCCGCGGGAACGGCCGCGGAGGCGGACCCCGGGGACCCGTACGGCGGCGACAATGAACCGGTGACGGACGTACGCACAACACCGGCGCGGCTGCGGGAGACCGCCCGCCGCACGGTCCGCGACGCCGTGCTCCCCGGTGGCCCGCCGCTGCGGCCCACCCGGCGCGCCCGGCAGTTCGACGCGCTGCTCGCGCTGCTGCTCGGTATCGCCACCGTCTACTACGGCATCGACAACACCGGTGTCGTCGTGGTGCGGGAGATCGGACCCGGGGTGCAGATCGTCTCGCCGCGCCCCTCGGGCCCCGGCGGACTGGCCTTCATGGTGGTGCTCGCGACCGTCGCCTCGGGCGCCCTGGCACTGCGCCGCCGCTATCCGCTCGCCGTGCTCTGCGTGGTGACGGCGGCGACCCTGGCCACCCCGCACAGCGTGCTGCGGCTGACCTTCTACGCGTTCGTCATCGCCGTCTACAGCGCCGCCGTCCACAGTCCCCGCCGGGTGGCGACCCTCGTGGTGCTGCCCCCGGCGATCGTCCTGGTCGGCACCTCGGGCAACGCGGTGACACCGATCGTCCCCAACGAGTACATCGCCCTGCTGATCCTGGTCCCGATGGCCGTCGCCGCCGTCGGACTGCGCACCTGGAAACTCCGCACCGACGAGGGCCGGACCCGGCTCTCCGCCCTGGAACGCGAACAGGCCGACGCGCTGCGCCGGGCCGTCGAGCACGAGCGGGCCAGGATCGCCCGGGAACTCCACGACGTCGTCACCCACAACGTCAGTGTGATGATCATTCAGGCGGGTGCCGCCCGCAAGATCATGAAAACGTCCCCGGAGCAGGCCGGTGAGGCCCTGCTCGCCGTCGAAGCGGGCGGCCGCGCGGCCATGACCGAACTGCGCCATGTCATGGGCCTGTTGACGACGACCGGTGACGACGAGGGCGCGGACGGCGCCGACGACGGGGACCTGGCCCCGCAACCCGGCCTGGACCAGCTGGAGGCGCTGGTCGGCCGGCTCCGCGACACCGGACTGACCGTCGGTCTGACGGTGACCGGACCGCCCCGCCCTCTCCAGCCCGGCCTCGAACTCGCCGCCTACCGCGTGGTCCAGGAAGCCCTCACCAACACCGTCAAGCACGCGTCCGGTGCCACCGCCGCCGTGACCGTCGAGTACGGGCCGGAGCGGCTGCGGGTGGAAGTGACCGACACCGGCGGCCGTCCGGGCGGAACGGCGGGCAGCGGTCTGGGCCTGATCGGCCTGCGCGAACGCCTCGCCGTCTACGACGGCACCCTGAACACCGGCCGGCGCCCGGCCGGCGGTTACCGCGTCGAGGCCCTGATCCCCCTGGAGTTACCGTGAACGAGCCGCTGCGGGTCCTGCTCGCCGATGACCAGACCCTGGTCAGGACCGGGTTCCGGCTGATCCTCGGCGCCGACGGCATCGAGGTCGTCGCCGAGGCGACCGACGGCGCCGAAGCCGTCGAAGCGGTCCGCCGCACCCGCCCCGACGTGGTCCTGATGGACGTCCGGATGCCCGGCACGGACGGTCTGGAGGCCACCCGCCGCATTCTCACCGGCGCCCCGGGCGAACCCCGGGTCATCATCCTCACCACCTTCGACCTCGACCGGTACGTCTACGCGGCCCTGTCCGCCGGGGCCAGCGGCTTCCTGCTCAAGGACGTCACCCCCGAGCAGCTGACCGCGGCCGTCCGTACGGTCCGCACCGGCGACGCCCTTCTCGCGCCCGCCATCACCCGGCGGCTGGTCCAGCGGTTCACCCGGCGCGGCAGCGACACCGCGGGCCTCCACCGCGACCTCGCCGCGCTCACCCCGCGCGAACTGGAGGTCCTCTCCCTGCTGGCCAGAGGGCTGAGCAATGCCGAACTCGCCGCCCGCCTCCAACTGGCCGAGGCGACCGTGAAGACGCATGTGGCCCGGATCCTCGCGAAGCTCGGACTCCGCGACCGGGTCCAGGCCGTCATCGTCGCCTATGAGACGGGGCTGGTCAGCGCCGGTGCGTACGGGGCCGACCCGCGGAGCGCCGAGCAGCCGTAGCCCGGCCCCGGGCACCGGGAACGACCGCCGGGGAGCAGCGCCCCGGTGACGCCGGGAGCAGTGCCCGCCGCGGCGGCGGGAGGAGTGCCCGCGCCGCGGCGGAAGCCCGTGACTCCCGCCGCCGCGCGCCGGTTTCGGAGCGGTCTCGATCGGATCGTACGACGGCCGGGGCGGCCCCGGGCCGCATATCTTGTCCACCCTTGAACCATCCCGTTCCCCGGAGTTCCGCTGTGGCCATGCCCCCGTCCCCGCCGCCCGCCGACCTGCCCGCACCGCCGAAACGGCTGGGAGGGAGAGAGAAAGCAGCACTCGGCGGCGGGGGGTTGATCCTTCTGTTCCTCGCCGTCGGGTTCACCGGCACGGCCCTCTCCGACGACCCCCGGACGGTCACCAAGCCGGTACCGGGACCCACGGTGACGGTGACGGTGACCGCCACCCCGCGGGCCGAGGCGCCCGCGGCCGCCGGGACGGAGGAGCCGGTCCCGGCCGCGACGAGGACCGCCGCTCCGGTCGCGCGGACGGAGGCCGGTACGGACCCGGCGGCCTCCTCCGCCGGGCGGCTGCCGAATCTGGTGGGGCAGCAGCTCCAGGCCGCGCAGGACGCGGCCCAGGCGGCGGGCTTCCACCGGCTCGACTCGCACGACGCGACCGGCGAGGGCCGGATGCAGGTGCTCGACCGGAACTGGAAGGTCTGCTCCCAGACCCCCGCCCCCGGCCGGGCCGACCCGTCCGGGACGGTGGACTTCGGAGCCGTGAAAATCGAGGAGAGCTGTCCGTGAACAGCCCCTGCCCTCCTCCGCACGCACCCGGGCGACACGAAACCCGGCCGGAAGCCGTCGTGTTCGGTAAAACGCGCCGAGTCTGAAAGAGTGCCCCGGTCCCGGACCGCCTCCCGGCCCGACCGCCGCCGCCACGGCGCCGCGGTTCCCCGGCCGGTGCGGTCCGCAGGGCCCGGCCGCGGACCACCGGCGGCCCCGCACCACGGCACTCGTCAGCAAGGGAAGACATGACCAGAACCAGCCGGAAGCGTACGTGGGCCGGGGTTCTCTCCGCGGCGTCGGCCGTTGCCGTGGCGGCCGGGCTCGTCGCCGCGACGCCCGCCGGGGAGCCCGTGCCGAGCGCGGCCACGGCACCGGACATCACCCTGGTGGCGGCCTCGCCGGAGGTCGTCCTTCAGCAGTGGGAGGGCCCGGACCGGCAGCGGTACGTCGATCCGGCCGGTCTCGGAACCTATGTCGCCGTCAGGGGCGGCCCCCTGGAGCTGCGGGTGACCCGGGCGAGCGCCACCGCTCCCGTCCGGGTCCGGCAGCTCGTCCATCACGGCAGGAAGACCGTGGTGAAGGAGCTGCCCGCGGGGCTGGTGCGGGACCTCGGAGGTCTGCCGGACTTCACCGAGATCACCTTCACCGAC
Organism: Streptomyces sp. NPDC003691; assembly: GCF_053981115.1. Lineage (NCBI taxonomy): Bacteria > Bacillati > Actinomycetota > Actinomycetes > Kitasatosporales > Streptomycetaceae > Streptomyces > Streptomyces sp. NPDC003691. Next base: position 6,472 of record NZ_JBSFNQ010000093.1, read on the forward strand.
CCGGCCGGAGCGGCGGTCGCCACCCACCGGGAGACCTTCTGCCCGAACAACGCCTCGGCGCGTATCGACCCCGGTGCCGCGCCCGTGCCGCGCTATCCGGAGGAGTGCCTCGACGGCCCCTTCACCGTCGGCATGGTGTGGGGCGTCGAGCGGGGCTGGGCCACCAACACCAGCACGGTCTGGAGCAGCACCCCGCTGAGCCTGCCCGCCGGGACGTACACCGCGCGGGTCTCCGTGGCGAAGAAGTACCGCGAGCTCTTCGGTATCGAGGACAGGCCGCAGACGGTCAGGGTGAAGGTCTCGCCTCCGGACCCCGGCCGGGCGGACGCCCGCTCCGGACACCCGGACCGCGGGACGGGCCGGACCGCCGCCATGCACCCGGACCACGGCACGGGCCCGGCCGGGCACCACACCCACGCCGCCGGGCCCGGCCCGGACCGCACCCCGGTCGGCATCCCCGCCGGTCCCTGGAAGGCCGAGGACAGCTCCTACCGGCCGGTCGTGCCCGAGGTCCCGCACGCCCTGAAGCAGCCGGCCCGCACCGCACCGGAGCGGCCGGGCGACGGCCCCGGCTACACCGACGGCTCCCGCTTCGCGCCGCGCGCCGAGGCCGCGGCGGAGCGCCCGGCGGGCCCGGCGGTGGTACCGGCCGGGGTGCCCAGGCCCGATCTGCGCGCCCTGCCCGCCTGGGACATCGCGGTCGAGACCGAGCGCACGGGCGAGCCGGCGGGCCGCGACCACCTGGCCTTCGCGGGCACCACCTGGAACGCGGGCGGCTCACCGCTCGTCGTGGACGGCTTCCGCCGGTTCGGCGAGCCGCTGATGGACGCGTACCAGTACTTCTACGACACCAGGGGCGGGCAGGCCGGGCACGCCCTCACCGGCACCCTGGAGTGGGACGGGCGCCCGGGCCACAACCACTGGCATTTCACCGACTTCGCCGCCTACCGGCTGCTCACCGAGGACCGGAAGGAGGTGGTGCGCAGTGACAAGGAGGCGTTCTGCCTCGTCAATACGGATGCCGTCGACTACACCTTGAAGGATGCGGACTGGCGCCCCCATGGCACCGAGCTGGCCAGCGCCTGCGGTCAGGACGAGCCCCAGGCGCTGTCGATGCGGCAGTCGCTCGCCGTCGGCTCCGGTGACACGTACAGCCGGGATCTGCCGGGCCAGTCCTTCGACATCACGGAGGTGCCGAACGGCACGTACTGGATTCAGACCGTCGCCAATCCGTCCCGGCGGCTCCACGAGACGACCCTCGCCAACAACGAGGCCTACCGCCGGATCGTCCTGGGCGGGGCCCCGGGTGCCCGGACGGTGACCGCCGCGCCGCTCGGTGCCGTACCGGCCGGGTCACCGGCGGCCGTCAGGCGTTCCACAATTCGGTGAGCAGCGACTTCACCAGCGGGTTCGTACTCGTCGGATGCGCGCAGAAGCGGTCCTTGAAGAGCGCGGTGAGGTTCTTCGCCTCGGTGCGGACCGGCGCCGTGTCGAAGCGGCCGTACTTGTAGACCCACATCAGATAGAGCGTGGCCCGCGTATATCCGCTGCCGGGTTCGAACTGGGCGTCCATACCGTTCGGGGTGCCGGTGGCGCCCGTCCACGCGGTGCACGAGGTATGGCCGGGATCGTCCGGCTCGTTGTGGCGGGCTTCGTGCACGAAGAGGTACAGCGAGTGGACGTACGGGGTCGGCACGGTCGGCTGGGCCGGATTGTTCGACCAGAGGGCGAAGTTACGGCCCAGGGTCATCACCCCGCCGCCCGCCGAGTTGTCCATGCTGCCCAGCTGGACGCGAATGGTGTGGGTGGTCGCCCGGGCCTGGTCGTAGGCGTTGCCGGTGGTGCCGAAGGGGAGCGGCTGGAGGAACTGCGCGTGGCGGAGCACATCGAGTTTGGCGACGACGGCGGTGCGCGACGGATTGGGCGAGGCCTGGTCGAAGGGATAGCCGGGGTACGACGCCCAGCGCTGGGTCGGGTCGCCGGCCGCGCCGTCCACCCAGTCGAACGAGAAGTCGCCGAGGACCCGGTCGATCTCCGCCTGCGACGGTGCCAGCTGGTAGAGCGCCTGGAGGTCGGCGACCACCCGGACGTTGACGCTGCGCTTCAGCCGCTCCTTGACAGCGGTGATCACATGGCTGCCGGGGGAGAGGGTGACGGTCGGCGCGCCCGTGCCGAGCAGTCCGTCCCGGTCCGACTCCCAGGTGATGCCGTCGCTGTTCCAGGACGGGCCGTCCGGCTTGAGGATGCTCGCGTCGAGCCGGGTGTTCTCACCCTTCACGAAGCGCTCGCCCTCCAGCGGGCCCTGGATGCTGATGCTTCCGCCGAACCAGGGGGAGGTGCTGATCCCGGCGTGGTTGAAGCGGTAGCCCAGTCCCATCCGGTCGACGACGCTGCCGTTGAGCGCCAGGGTCCAGAGCCGGGAGAAGCCGTCGGGCTGGTTCGCCACGAAGTAGAAGTGGTCCTCCGACACCGAATGGCAGAGCCCGCCGAGGACCCGCAGTCCGGCACCGAAGAGCTTGGTGACCGTTCCGCTCCGTTTGATGGAGTAGAACCAGGTGAAGTCGGATTCGGTGATCAGCGCGTAGAAGGTGTCACTCGACTGGACGTAGGCCAGACCGCTCGCCGCTCCGGTGGCCACCGCGAACAGCAGACTGTCCTGGCCGCCCGGGGTGACCTGGTGGAATCTGATGATTCCGTCGGCGCCGTTGGCGAGCGCGTAGAAATTGCCGTCCGCGCCGCGGTAGGCGATTCCGCCGGTCAGATCGGGGCCGGTGCCGGCGACCTTCTGCAGGTTCCCCGCGACGCTCAGACTGCAGAGCCGGGGCCCTTCCGGATGGGTGGGCGCCACCGTGTAGTACAGCCGGGTGGACGGGTTGTACGTCAGCCCGGCGAGCCGGTTCGTGGTTCCCAGGGACTTCTGGTTCACGGTGCCCTGGATGTCGATGGTGGTCCAGGTCGGATCGGTGCCCGGGAACAGGGAGCCGATGGCGTAGAGGTCGATCATGCGCACCACCACAGGTCGTCGAAGGCGTACTCACCGGCCCGCGGCGGGCGCCGTACGGACGGGAGAGCGCCGCGGCCGGTACGAGGCTGGCACGGGGGGCGGTGCGGGCGGGTGAGGCGCGCACGCCCCTCGGACGATGCCGTCGTCCGGCCGATGGGCTTCGACCCGCTCGGCGTACTCGCCGGGCTGCCGCCGGACGGTCGGCCGGGGTCCGGCCGGTAGCGCGGGCCGCGCGCCGCCGCGGCCCGGGCGGGTCCGGCCGCCGGTCGTCAGATCCAGCCCCTGCGGACGGCCTCGGCACCGGCCTGGAACCGGCTGCGGGCCTCCAGCCGGCCGGTGAGGTCGGCGTTCATCCGGCGTACCGTGCGCAGCGATACGCCGAGGCGGCGCGAGATGGTGTCGTCGGTGTGGCCCTTGGCGAGCAGGCGCAGCAGCTCCTTCTCCTGCGGGCTGAGGCCGTGGTGGTCGTGGGGCGGGGTGGGGCCGACCGGATTGGCCCGCGCCCAGTACTCCTCGAACAGCAGCCGGGCCACCGTGACCGCGCCGGTGCTGCGGAGTTCCAGGGCCCCGGCCCGGCCGTCCCGCGGGTCGAGGGGGACGAGGGCCACCTCGCGGTCGAAGACGACCATCGGGATGGCCAGCGACGGCAGGGTACGGGCCTCACCGCCGAGGCCGCCCAGCCAGTTGACATAGCGCACCGTCTCCGGCGCGTTGCGGAAGCTGTCCTGGTAGATGCTGCGGATCCGGACCCCGCGGGCCAGGGCCTGCTGGTCGAGCGGGCGGCTGTCGGCGATGGTGTCGGGCGACTGCGCCCCGCCCGGCAGCAGCGACAGATACTCGAAACGGACCAGCTCGGCCAGTTCCGAGAGCCGTACCCGCATCTCGTGGCGGCCCTCCAGCCGTTTGACGACGTCGTAGCCCCGCGGCAGCCGGGCGGTCCGGCGGGCGGTGAGGGTGGTGACGGCGGCCCGTGCCTCCTCCAGGCCGCGCTGCTGCTTGGCGAGTTCGGCCTCCCGGCGGGAGAGGAGATACGAGAGGCCGACATCCGGGTCCGTGGCGCGGAACAACTGCTCCCCGGCCGCGTGGATGCCGGCCTGGTCGAGTAAGCAGAGATCGGCGAGCCGGTCGAGTGCGGCGCGCACCTCCTCCTCGCTCCAGCCCACTCTGGTGACGATCTGATCGAGTCTGAGTTCCGGTTCCTCCAGGAAGAGCCGGTATACGGTCTCCGTCCGAGGGTCCAGGCCGAGTGCGTTGAACAATACTTCCCCCCAAATCTCCGGTTGCGCCCATCATTGCCTTCAAGGGCACGGGATCGGGCGCGAGTTCAGGATTCGGCCCGGCAACGCGGCCGGCCGGGCGGGGTGCCGCCGATGGACATCCTCAGCCCTGCCAATGGTATGGACCAGGTGAAAGGGCTGGCCGAAAGGTGCCGGGCACTTCCCTGCCAGCGCCCGGGTCCGGCCAGCTCCGCGGCGGGATCCGCGCTGGCATCCGGTGACCGCGGAACCGGCTGCCAGCCGCCGGGGCTGGCCGGGCTCCCCGGCGGCTGGCAAGAATCGGCGGCGGGCCGGGGACCACCCGGTCCCACTGCCGAGGGGAGCAGCACATGATGAACTCGCCGCGCGGTCCCGCGGTCTGTACGACCCCCGTCCGAAGGCTTCTCCGGGCGGCGGCGGACACCTCCCCCGGGGCAGCCGCCGCCGTTCCGGTAAGGCCCCCGGACGGGGCCGTCGGGGGCTGAGCCCCCGAACGCGCTGCCGATGTACCTCGTGACCGCGCTGCTGATCACCGTCGGGGTCCAGGGGGGCCGGCGCACCCCCGATCCCGGCGAATTGGCCGAGATCATGCGTTCGTTCCGGCGGCCCAGGGCCGCCGGGGACGCCAGTGTCCCCGCGCATCTGCACACCGTCGCGGGCCCGGACCGGGTCCATGCCGCGCTCTTCATGGAGGCGGTCGACCCGGCCGACGCCGAAGGCGCCGCCTTCTGCTTCCTCTCCGGAGTGCTCGACCGCTGCCCCGTCGGCTGGGCGCTGGCGGCCCTCGGGCGCGTGGAGCCGACCCGTACCGCCGAACCGAGAAGCCAGGGAGCGACATGCCAGGGGAACGACCCACCGTTTCCGTGATCATCCCCACCTACAACTACGAGAAGACCCTGGGTGCCGTCCTGGAATCGGTGTACGCCCAGACCCTCACCCCGCTCGACGTGGTGGTCGTGGACGACCGCAGCACCGACAACTCCCGGGAGATCGCCCGGCAGTTCCCCTGCACCCTGGTGACCTCGCCCGTCAACCGGGGGGTATCCGCCGCCAGGAACCTCGGGGTGCGCCACAGCCGCGGCGAGATCCTGTTCTTCCTGGACTCGGACGTCGCCCTGGCACCCGACGCCCTCGCCAACGCCGTCGACCTGCTGCTGAGCGACCCCGGCACGGGCTGTGTGCACGGCATCTACGACACCGAACCGCTGATCGACGACGGCCCGGTGGAGCGCTACCGCATTCTGCACGCCCACCACTGGCGGCGGCGCAGCATCGGTCTGGTCGGTACCGCGATCTTCGCCCTGGCGGCGATGCCGCGCTCCGTCTTCGAGGAGGTCGGCCCGTTCGACGAGAAACTGCGCGACTCGGAGGACGTCGAGTACAGCGCCCGGCTGAGCGTGGCCCACCGGATCAGGATGACCGACACGGTGGTGGGACGGCACGACGACGTGGACCGCCTCGGGCCGATGCTCTCCGAGCAGTTCCGCCGCTCGCAGCTGCTGCTGCCGGTGGCGGCGGTCGAGGAGCGCCGCGGCGGCGGCCTGAAGGCCAACCCCCCGGCCGGGGCGCTCGCCGCCGCCCTGGTGCCCGCCACCCTGCCGCTCGGCCTGCTCACCCCCTGGCTGCTCCCGGTGCCCGCGCTCTGTCTGCTCTGGTTCGCGCTGGCCGACCGGGGGCTGGCCCGGTTCGTCGCCCGGGAACGCGGCCCGGGATTTATGCTCTGGTTCCTGCTGGCGCACTTCCTGGTGCATCTGGCACTGGTGTCCGGAGCCCTCGTCGGGGCGGTGCGCTGGCTGGTCGACCCCGGCTTCGGCCCCTCGGTCCGGCGCCGCGCGGACCGTACGCCGGCCGGGCCGCGGGCCGCGGGCGCGAGAACCGGACCGGCCGGTGAGTGATAAGGCTCCGGCACCCCCGGCCCCGGCGCCCCCCGACCGGGCGCCCTCCGGTACGGGCGCCGCCGCGCCCGCACCGGCGGACGGCCTTCCCGGGGCACCCGGAGCGCACGGGACGGCCGCGGCCGCCGCACCCGCGGGCGGCCCCGGACCGTCCGGGGCGGCGAAGACGGCGGAACCCCCCGCCCCGGCGCCGCCCCGGACCCGGCCGCTGCGCTCCCGGATCCTGCGCGCCCTGGCCGCCGTCGTCCTGCTCACCGCGACGGCCCTGGCGGTCGGCGGCTCGCTGGAGGGCGCCGGCACCGAGATCTCCGAGGCCGCGCGCCGCCCCGGCGGAGCCCTGCTGCTGGTCTCCGCCGTGCTGGCCAACGCGGCCGGGCTGATGCTGTCGATGCTCTCCTGGCGGGTCCTGGTCACCGACGGCGGCACCGGACTGCCGCTGCCCGTCGCCGCCCGGATCTTCTTCATCGGATTCATCAGCAAGTTCGTCCCGGGCCGGATCTGGGGTGTGCTCGCGCATATCCAGCTCGGCCGGGACGCGGGGGTGGCACCCGAGCGGATGCTCGCCGGGTTCGGGCTCGGCCTGGTCACCGGTATCGCCACCGGCGCCGCGGCCGGACTGCTGGTGGCGCCCGCCGTACTCGGCGGACACGCCTGGGTCCTGGCGCCCCTGGTCCTGCTGGCCCTCGCCGCCTACGCCCGGCCCGGCTGGGTGAACCGGCTGGTGGCGGCGGCCCTGAAACTGGCCCGGCGGCCCCCCGTCGAACCGGGCTCGCCACGGGCCGTACGCCGCTCCATCCTGCTCGCCCTCGCCTCCTGGGGAGTGTCCGGACTGCACCTGTGGGCGCTCGCCGTGCTCTACGGCGCACCGGCCGGCGCCTCCCTCGCGGTGACCGTCGGCGGCTTCGCCCTGGCCACCGTCGCGGGCAGTCTCGCCTTCGTCCTGCCCGACGGCATCGGCGCCCGGGAGCTGGTGCTGCTGGCGCCGCTCGCCACCCTGATGCCGCTCTCCGCCGCGACCGCCGTGGTGATCACGAGCCGGCTGGTCTGCGTCCTCAGCGAGGTCGCCGCCACCGGGGCCGCCCTCCTCTGGGCCCGGCTCGCCCGCCGCGCCCCGACCGCCCTGTCCCGTACCACCGTTCCCGAAGGGGTCCGATGACCGCCGCACCACTGATCAGCCTCGACGAGGCCGAAGAGCTGACGGTACGCCAGGTCCATGACCTGTACCGCTCGCACGTCAACCGGAGCCAGGTCTCCCTGATGACGTCCTTCGGCTTCGGCCGGGAGCTGGTCGACCACGCCGAGGGCGCCTGGATCCACACCCGCGACGGCCGCCGCATCCTGGACTTCACCGGCGGTGTCGGGGTACTCAACCACGGCCACAACCACCCCCGGATCCTGGCCGCCCGCCGGCGCTTCCAGGAGCGCCGCCGGATGGAGGTCCACAAGACGTACTTCTCGCCGTACGTCGCCGCGCTGGGCCACAACCTCGCCCGGCTGCTCCCCGGCGACCTCGGGATGTCCTTCTTCCCCAACTCCGGCGCCGAGGCGGTGGAAGGGGCGGTCAAGCTCGCCTACAAGTACCACTCCGGCCGCCGCAAGCAGATCCTGCACGCCGACATCAGCTTCCACGGCAAGCTGCTCGGCTCCGGCAGCCTCACCGGCAGCGCCCAGTCCGCCGCCTTCACCTTCCCCGGTATCCCCGGGGTCTCCTCCTTCGCCTACGGCGATCTGGACTCGGTACGGGAGGCCGTCGCCCGCGCCCGCGACGCCAAGGGCCGCTGCGACGTCTACGCGCTGCTGATCGAACCCTTCTCGGCCTCCACGATGACCGAATGCTCCGAGGACTTCCTGCGCGGACTGCGTGAACTGTGCACCGCCGAGGACATCGTGCTGATCTTCGACGAGATCTACACCGGCTGGGGCAAGACCGGCAGCCTCTTCCACTTCATGCGCTACCCCGGGCTGGTGCCCGACATCGTCACCACCTCCAAGGCCTTCGGCGGCGGCAAGTCGTCGATCTCCGCCTTCGTCGCCCGCGAGCCCGTCTTCAAGCAGGCGTACGACAACCTCGGCGACGCCATGCTCCAGTCCACCAGCACCACCTACTACGGCTTCGGCGAGGAGACCGCCACCGCCATCGAGGCGGTCAACATCGTCGTCGAGGACGACTACCCGGCCCGCGCCCGCGACCTCGAACGAGTTCTCGTGCCCGGCCTGGAGCGGCTGCGCAAGCAGTTCCCCGACATCATCGCCGGGGTCCGGGGTGCCGGAGCGCTGCACGGGGTCTTCCTGGACGGCGGCCCGCGCGTCCTCGACCTCGCCGCCAAGCTCGCCCCCGGCGGACTCGCCCGCGACCCCCTGCTCCGCACCAAGCTGATCACCTGCGCGGTGATCAACGCGATGTACCAGGACCACGACGTGTTCCTCTACTACACCCTCAACGGACGCAGCCCGCTGGTCGTCGCCCCGCCGCTGGTCGCCGGGCCCGAGGAGGCCGAGATCTTCCTGGACGCCTTCGAGCAGACCCTCGCCAGGGGCCTCACCCGGCTCCTCACCTCCTTCGTCAAGGACAAGGCGGTGTCCCGGTGGGCCTGAGGATCGCCGTCACCGGAGCCGCCGGCATGCTCGGCTCCCATCTGGTCACCCGGCTCGCCGCCGACGGACACGAGGTGACCGGCCTCGACCTGCGCCCCGCCGAGAGCACCCCGGAAGGCGCCCGGCACGTACTCGCCGACATCCGCGACGGTGCCGCGCTGACCCGCGCCTTCGCCGGGGCCGACGCGCTGGTGCACTGCGCCGCCGCGCTGCCCAGCTACCCCGTCGACCAGATCCGTTCCATCACGGTCGACGGCACCCGCAGCGTCCTGACCGCCGCCGAACGCGCCCGGATACCACGCGTGGTGCACATCTCCTCCACCGCCGTCTACGGACTGCCCAAGCGGGTGCCCACCCCGGAGGAGCACCCGCGCGAGCCCGTCGACCCCTACAGCGGCGCCAAGGCGGCCGCCGAGGAGGTATGCGAGGAGTTCCGCGCCCGGGGCATGTGCCTCCCGGTACTGCGGCCCAAGACCTTCGTCGGCCCCGGCCGGATGGGCCTCTTCTCGATGCTCTTCGAATGGGCCGACGAGCGGCGGAACTTCCCGGTACTGGGCCGCGGCGACGTCCGTATCCAGATGTTCGGCATGGCCGACCTGGTGGACGCGGTGGTGCTCGCCCTGGAGGCCCCGCCGGAGACCGCGAACGACGTGTACAACGTGGGCGCCGCGGAATTCGGCACCATCCGGGAGGACTTCCAGGCCGTCCTCGACGCCGCCGGACACGGCAAGCGGGTCGTCCCGCTGCCCGCCGGACCGGCCCTCGCCGTCCTGCGGGGCCTGGAACGCACCCGGCTCTCACCGGTCTACGGCCGGCTGCTGTACAAGCTGCTCGACGACAGCTACGTGGACATCAGCCGGGCCCGCGAACGGCTCGGATTCGCCCCGCGGCAGTCCAACCGCGACGCCATCCTGCGCACCTACGAGTGGTGGCGCACCCTCCCGGCCGCCCGAGCCGCCGGCGGCACCGCCGGCCGTACCAGCCGCGATCCCTGGAAACAGGGCGCCCTCGGGCTGGCCAAGGTCTTCTTCTGACCCCCGGAACCCCTGCAGTGGAGAGCCGTGCCGTGGACATCCCGAAGATTTCCGCCGTGCCCGTGAGCGTGACGGGCCACCACACCCTCGTACCGCCTTCCGCACCACCGACACCGGGACCGACACCGACACCGGGACCGGCTCCGGCCGCGGCACCGCGCCGCGGACCGGCCGCGGACCTGCTGGCCCTGGTCCGCCCCGGCCAGTGGGTGAAGAACCTGGCCGTCGTACCGCTCGCACTGCTCGACACCCGCCACTGGACCGCCTCCGGAACCGGCGCGATCCTGCTGGCACTCGCCGTCTTCACCCTCGCCTCCGCGATCGTCTACGTCGTCAACGACCTCGCCGACCGCGACCGGGACCGGCTGCACCCGGTCAAACGGCACCGGCCGCTCGCGGCCGGCCGGATCGGCACCGGCGGGGCGCTCGCCCTGGCCGCCGGCCTCGCGACCGCGCTGACCGCCGCCGTACTGCTGCGCCCCGTCACCGACTGGTGGCCGGTCACCGTCTATCTGCTGATCAGCCTCGGCTACAGCCGCGGCCTCAAGCACGTGCCGCTGCTGGACGCGTTCATCGTGGCCACCGGATTCGTCCTCCGGCTCGTCCAGGGCTGCACCGTCCTGGACCGGCCGGTGCCGTACTGGCTCGCCGTCTGCGTCTTCTCCTTCTGCCTGCTGCTGTCGCTGGGCAAGCGGCGGCACGAACTCACCGCGGCCGAACCGGGCCACCGGCCCGCGCTCCGCGGCTACACCGTCGCCTTCACCGACCAGCTGATCGTCCTGATCGCCGGGCTGACGGCCGTGTCGTACCTCCTCTTCCTCTACGAGGACCCGGTGTTCACCGGCGCGGCCCGCACCACGGCACTGCTCACCGCACTCTGCGCGATCTTCGGACTGGCCCGCTACCTCCAGGTACTGCTGGTCGAGGAGGGCGGCGGCAACCCCGTCCGGGTACTGCTCCGCGACCGCGTCAACCTCGTCAACTCCGGTCTGTGGGCCGTGCTGATCGGCACCGCGCTGCTCCTGGCCGCCGCCGCGGACTGACCGCCGCCCGCCCCGCCGCCCGCCCCTTCCGACCCTCCGAAAGGCCCGGCCCGACATGTCCCGCCCCACCGGAAACCCCCTGGTCTCGGTCGTCGTCCCGAACTACAACTACGGCCGGGCCCTGGAGCTCTGTCTGCGTGCCGCCCAGGCCCAGACGTACCGGCCCCTGGAGATCCTGCTGGTGGACGACTGCAGCACCGACGACTCGGTGGCCGTCGCCGAATCCCTCGGGGTACGGGTCGTCAGTACCGGGGTCAACAGCGGTGTCGCCGTCACCCGCAACACCGGCGCCGCCCACGCCCGCGGCGAGATCGTGGTCTTCGTCGACTCCGACGTGGCGATGGAGCCGGACGCCGTCGCCAACGCCGTCGCCATGCTCCGGGCGAACCCGCGCATCGGCGCCGTCTGCGGCACCTACGACGCGGAGCCCCTGATCCGGGACAGTCTGGTCGAGGAGTACCGCTGTCTGCACCAGTACTACTGGCTCGCCGAACACGAGGGGCGGATCGGCACCCTGCACACCGCCATCTGCGCCGTGCCCGCCGCGGTCTTCGCCGAGATCGGCCCCTTCAACCCGAAGCTGCGGCATACCGAGGACGGGGACTACGCCGCCCGGATCTGCCGCCACTACGAGGTGCACAGCTCCACCACCGTCCGCGGCCGCCACGACCACGACGACACCTGGCGGGTGGTCCTGCGCAAGGTCTTCCACCGCACCCGGCTGCACATCCCGCTCTATGTACGCCGCCGCGACCTGCCCGGCGGCATCGCCACCGGGCCGCGCGCCGGAGCGAGCGTGGCCGCCCTGCTGGCCCCGGCCACCCTGCCCACGGCGCTGTTCGGCGCGCTCTGGCTGCTGCTGCCGGCCGGGCTGGTACTCGGCTCCCTGCTCGCCGACCGCGACCTGTACACCTTCGTACTGCGGCGCCGGGGGGCCTGGTTCACCGCGTACTTCGCCGCGGCCCACCTCGTCGTCAACGCCGCCATCGCCCTCGGCGCGGGCATCGGCGTCCTCCAGTGGCTGATGTCCCGGCGCTTCCGCGGGCTGTACGACGCGCCCGCGCCGCAGGGGAGCGGACGGCCCGCCGGGGCGGCGGCATGAGCGCCCCCGCCGAAACCGGCCGGCCCGCCGGGGAACCGGAACCCGGGACGGGGCCGGACTCCGGCGCCGTACCGGCACCGGGATCCGGTGCCGGAGGCGCACCGGTGGAGCCCCGTACCGGATCCGGAGCGGGGGACGGTTCCCGGCAGGGGACGGGCCCCGGCTCCGTATCCGCGGAACACCGTCCCGGCCCCGGGTCGGGGCCGGGCAGTGGCCCCGCGGACGGCACCGGCTCCCCGGCGGGACCCGCCCCTGTCCATGAGGCCGACCCGGCGGCCCCGCCCGGGCGGCGGGCCCGCGCGGCCCGCGCCGCGGGCACCCTGCTGTTCGCCCTCGCCGCCCTCTGGACGCTGAACACCGTCCTCCGGACCGCGTTCAGCGGCCGCTGGTGGCTCTGGAACGGCATCGACCTGGCCCCGCCGGTGGCCTACCTCGCGGCCCCCCTGCTGCTGCTGCTCCCCGCCGCACTGCTCCGCCGGTTCCGCCGGTCCACCCTCCTGCTGACCGTCCTCGCCCTCCTCCTGGGCGCCGGACAGTCGGGTATCCACCCGGGCGCCCTGCTGCGCGACCGGGAACCGGTACCCGCCGGCGCCCTGCGCGTGGTCACCTGGAACACCTTCTTCTGGCACCAGGACAGCGACCCCGGACGCTTCTACGCCTATCTGCGGCGGTACGACGCCGACGTCTATCTGCTCCAGGAGTACCAGAACGCCCGCGGCGACCGGCCCGTACCGATCGACGACCTCGCCCGGATCAGGGCGGAGTTCCCCGGCTACCGGGCCGTGGCCGAGGGCGGGTTCCTCACCCTCTCCCGCCATCCCGTCACCCTCCACCGCGCACTCCGCCCCGCCGGGCTGCCCGCCCCGCCCACCGACTGGCCCGACTACTGGGACGTCCGGGCGCTCCGTACCGACATCAGCGTCGGCGGCCGCACCCTCTCCCTCTACAACACCCATCTGCCCGACCTGCTCAACGTCGACCGCAACCCGCTGACCCCGTCCTACTACGAACAGGTCCGCTCGCACGCCGAGCGCCGCCTGCTCCATCTGCGCGCGCTCCGCGCCGATCTGGACGCCAACGACCACCCGGTGGTGCTCGGCGGCGATCTCAACACGCTGCCGGGCAGCGAGGACCTCCGCTGGTTCCGGGGCCTGCGCGATACCGCGGACTCCGGCACCGACCTCTATCCGGCGACCTTCCCGGCCGGGCCCGCCGCGCTGTGGCGGCTCGACTGGACCCTCGCCTCCCCGGACGTCGACGTCCACCGGCAGTCGCTGGACGATCCGCCCGCCGGACTCTCCACCCATCGCCTGATCGACCTCAGGCTCTCCCTGCCGCAACCCGCCACCCGGGCGGACGGCGGCCGTCCGCGACCGGCAGACCAGAAGGTGCAGCCATGACCAGCGCCCCGGCCCCGCGCCCGTACCGCTACGACCTGACCGTCGTCCTCACCTACTACCTGCCGTACACCAGCGGGCTGACCGAAGTCGCCCGGACGGTCGCCGAGGGCCTGGCGGCCCGCGGCCGCCGGGTCGCCGTGGTCGCCTCCCGGCACGATCCGGCGTCGCCGGTACGGGAGCGGGTCGGCGGGGTGGACGTGTTCCGGGCCCCCGTCGCCGCCCGGATCGGCCGGGGAGTGATCAGCCCGGGCTTTCTGCCGCTGGCCGCCCGGCTGGCCCGGGCCTCCCGGGCCGTCAATATCCATCTGCCCATGCTGGAAGCGGGCCCGCTGGCCCTGCTGGCCGGGCACACCCCCGTGATCACCACCCACCACGACGACGTCTGGCTGCCGCCCGGTGGCCTCGCCGGACTCCAGATCCCCGTGGTGGACGCCTCGGTGGCCACCGCGCTGCGCCGTTCCGCCGCGGTCGTGGTCAACAACGCCGACCACGCCGAACACTCCCGCCACTGGGCCCTGATGCGCGACCGGCTCGCCGTCATCGCGCCGCCCTGCCGGGTCCGGGAACCGGCCCCCGCGGCCTTCCGGGACGGGCCGGGCCCGCACTTCGGGTTCCTCGGGCGGATCGCCCCCGAGAAGGGGCTGCACCATCTGGTCGACGCCTTCCGCACCATCGGGGACCCCACCGCCCGGCTGCTGATCGCCGGGGACTACTCCAAGGTGGCCGGGGGCAGCGTCGTCGGGGCCCTGCGCGAGCGCTCGGCGGGGGACACCCGGATCCGGTTCACCGGATTCCTGACCGACCGGCAGGTGTCGGAGTTCTACGCCTCGCTGGACGTCTTCGCCCTGCCGTCGGTGGCCGAGGAGTCCTTCGGCATCTCGCAGACCGAGGCGATGATGACGGGCGTCCCGTCGGTCGCCGCCGACGCCCCCGGTATGCGGGTGCCGGTCACCGACACCGGCTTCGGCCGGCTCTTTCCGCCCGGCGACCACACCGCGCTCGCCGCCGCCCTGCTGGCGGCCGCCGCCTACTCGCCGGAGCGGCGGGCCGAGGGGGCCCGGGCCACCCGCGCCCGCTACTCCGCCGGGAACTGCCTCGACAGCTTCGACGCACTGCTGGCGAAGGTCGGAGCGGGCGAGCGGACGGCCGTCTGACGGTTCGGCGCATGCCACCGGCCCGTACCGCCCGGCCGGTGGACCCGGCCCGACCCGTACCGCCCGGCCGGTCGATGGACCCGGCCCGGCCCGCGGACCGACGCCATTCCTACACCGTCCTGACAACTTCCTGACAAATACCAGCAAATCTGTGGATGTCCGCTTGTTGCGGACGGGGGCGGTGGCCATCGGTCACCGCCGCCACGAACACGGTTTGGCGAAAGGCAGGACCTCATGGTGAAGAGGCACGGGACGAAGGCCGATGGCGGCCGGATACGGACCGGAGCACTGGTGGCGGGTGCCGCGGTGGCCGTACTCGGCACGGCCCTTCCCCTCCCGGCCGCGGCCACGGCGGTCACTGCGGCCGGCACGTCCGGCGGGAGCGGCACCTCCGGCGGGAGCGGCGCGTCCGGCCCGTTCGCGGTGGGCCGGGTGACGTACGACCTGGGCGATACGGTGTTCACCCCCGGCGCCCCGTACCAGGGACGGAGCGAACTCGCCGCGGTGGTGCACTACCCCCGGACAGCGGGCGGCAAGGCCGTGGCCCGGGGCAGGCATCCGCTCGTGGTGATGCAGCACGGTTTCTGGATCACCTGTGCCGACCGGGCCGCCCAGGAGGGGCTGAAGGCGGCGGAGAAGGCGCTGGCCGAGGCCGAGCGGGCGGGCGACCGGGCCGAGGAGGACCGGCAGCTGGCGATCATCGGCGAGATGAACGACCGGCTGTGGGCCTGGCCCTGCCGGCCGGGGACCGCCCCGCTGCCCAGCAGTTCCGGCTACGGCTATCTGGCCGAGGACCTGGCCCGGCAGGGCTTCGTGGTGGTCTCCATGGGCGCCAACGGCATCAACGCCACCAGCGGTGGGCAGGCCGATTCGGTGTACAAGGCGCGCGCCGGACTGATCAACGAGCATCTGAAGCTGTGGCAGCGGCTGAACGCGGGCGGCGGGCCCCTCAAGGGCGCGCTCCGGGACCCCGCCACCGGAAAGCCCGGCGGCCCCGGCTTCACCGGCCGGGTCGACCTGGGCCGGGTCGGCACCCTCGGCCACTCCATGGGCGGCGGGGGAGTGATGCAGCACGCCGCCGACGAACGGCACGGCGAGTGGCCCGCCGGGGTGAAGGTCAGGGCGGTCGCCGGTCTCGCGCCCACGGCCACCTGGGACAACGAGCCCGTCACCAAGGTCCCCATGGCGGTCCTGTGGGGGAGCTGCGACCAGGTCAACACCGGTGAGTACGTGAAGTGGAACAAGGGCCGGAACAAGGCTCCCCTGCACGGCATCACCCTCAACGGCGGCAACCACAACTACTTCAACACCAACTGGTCGCCGAGCGGCGGACAGCCCGCCGGTGCCGACGACGCGGTCCCCGGTGAGCGGCCCGGCCGCTGCGCCGCGCAGGACGGCAGCGGCGGGGAGCACCGCGGCCTGACGGAGGCGGACCAGCGCCGGATCGCCCACGGCTACACCATCGCGTTCTTCCGCCGGTATCTGATGGGCGACACCTCGGCACAGTCCCTGCTGACCGGCCGTACCGAGCTGCCCCGGGTGCCGGGCACGGTGAAGGTGGAGTACGTCCGGCCGAGCTGACGGACCGGTGGGCGGCGGCAGCGCACCGGGACCGCGACGACCCTCGCCCGGCAGGCCCCGACGAGCCCGACGAGCCCGCCGCCCCGTCCGTGACCGGTCCGGTACCGCGGTACCGGACCGGTCGTACGGTTCAGCGCCGCTCGGCCACCCCCTTGAGGAAACCCGCGGCCACCGGTCCCGCGTCCGCGCCGCCGGACCCGCCGTCCTCGATCAGGACCGAGAACGCGAGATCGCCCTGGAAACCGATGAACCAGGCATGGGTCCGCGGCGGCGACCCGGTGCCGTACTCGGCGGTGCCCGTCTTGGCGCCCGGCTCCCCGGGAAGCCCGCGCAGTGCCTTCCCCGACCCCTCGGTGACCACGGCCCGCATCAGGGACCGCAGCTCCGCGGCGGTGCCCGGTGCCAGCGGCGCCGTGGCCTCCGCCCGGTTCTTCACCCCTTCCGGGACGAGTACGGGCTGACGGAAGGTGCCGTCCTGCACCGTCGCCGCGACCGAGGCCATCACCAGCGGGCTCGCCTCCACCCGGCCCTGGCCGATCATCGCGGCGGCCTTGCCGTTCTCGTCGGGGGTGGCCGGTACGGAACCGTCGTACGTGGTGGTGCCCGCGCTCCACTCCGGGCCGATGCCGAACCGGCCCGCGGCCCCGGTCAGGCTCCCGGCGTCCAGCTTGTCGCGCAGACCGATGATGCCGGTATTGCAGGAGCGGGCGAAGCCGTCGCGGAACGTCGAGCCCGCGGGCAGTGCGAACAGGTCCTGGTTCTCGAAGCGCTGGCCGTTCACCCGCTCGTAGCGGGGGCACGCGACCGGTGTCTTCGCCCGGATGCCCTTCTCGGCCAGCGCCGCCGCGGTGACCACCTTGAACACGGAGCCCGGCGCGTACTTGCCGCGCAGGGAGCGGTTGGTGCCGGAGGGCGGATTGTCGGCGGCCGCGAGTATCTCTCCGGTGCTCGGCCGTACGGCGACGATCGCGGCGTTCTTCTCCAGGCCGCGCAGCGCGGCCTCGGCCGCCCGCTGGACACCGGGGTCCAGGGTGGTCCGGACGGCCTTGCCCCGGCTGCCCTCCGCGGTGTGCAGGGTGGCGAGGGTGCGGCCGCTGCTGGTGCCGACGATCGCGACGGACTCGGCGGGCCGCCCCGCGAGCTGCTTGTCGTAGCGGTACTGGAGACCGCTCCTGCCGGGAACGCCCACCAGGGCGGGGGCCAGCCCGTCCAGCGGGGTGCCGTCGGCGGCCTCCACGGCCGCGCGGCCGCTGGTGTCGGGGCGCAGCGCCAGGGTGCTGCCCTCGGTGAGCCGGGGGTGCAGCACGGCCGGACTCCACCGGACCACCCAGCGCCCGTCCTTGCGGACCAGCGGCGCCGAGGAGTCGTACGTCCAGGTGCTGCCGCCCTTGAGCCGGAACACCGCCCGGAACGGCTGGACGTCCCCGGCGGTCCGCTCGCCCGGTTCGAAGGAGACCTCCCGGGCCGGCAGGTCCTTCGCGAGCTTCGCCAGCCGGGCGGTGGCCGCGGCCGGGTTGTCGGTGTGGCGTCCGGCCCGCCCGGCGTCGCCGTCGGCCCACGCGCCGAGGAAGCCCTGCACCGCGGCGGTGCGCTCGTCGGGTTCCTCCCCGCCGCCGCCGAACAGGCTCCACGCCGCCGTACCCCCGGCGGCCGCGACGATCAGGGCAAGGGCGGCCGGCAGCAGTCTGCGGCGGCGGCCCCCGAGCGGCTCGGGCACGGACCGCCTGCCGTGGCCGTACGGGCGGCCGGGGCCGTGGTCCCCGGGGCGATGGTGTTCGAAGGTGTCGGACATGTCCCGACCTCAACAGGCCGCCACCCCTCCCGGCCAAGAGCCCTATCCGTACGAATGCCATAGCCGAATGGCTATGATCCCAGGTTATGGACCTGGTCAAGCATGTCCGGTACTTCGTCGCTGTTACAGAAGAAAGACACTTCGGGCGGGCGGCGGGCCGGCTCGGCATCGCCCAGCCGTCGCTGTCGCAGCGCATCCAGCGGCTGGAGCGGGAGCTGGGCGTCCGCCTCTTCGACCGCACCGGCCGCGAGGTCGGCCTCACCGAAGGCGGCCAGCTGCTGCTCGCCGAGGCACGGCCCCTGATCGCACAGGCCGACGCCCTGCTGGCGGTCGCGGCCCGGGTCCGCGGCGGCACCGCGGGAGTCCTGCGCGCCGCGGTGCCCCCGGAACTCGGCGGCACCGTGGTGGCCGCCCTGGTCGGCGCCTTCCGGGAACGGTCCCCCGGAGTCCGGCTCGCCCTGCGGGAGCTTGCCGCGCCGGACCAGCTCGCCGAACTGCGCGCCGGCACCCTCGACGCCGGGGTGCTCCGGCACCCCCTGGACGTGGCCGGGCTGGGGCTGGGCGCGGTGCTCTGCCGCCCCTACGGAGTGCTGCTCCCCGGCCCGGCGCCGGACGGGGACCGGAGCGGTGCCCCCGGCCCCGCCCCGGACGGCGACACCACCGCGGAACCCGTCGGCGCGGGGCGCGTTCCGCTGCGGCTGTCCTCGCTCAACGGGCTCGACCTGGTGCTGTTCCCGCAGACGGCCGCCCCCGCACTGCACGCGGAGATCCTCTCGGTCTGCCGCCGCCACGGCTTCGAACCGGGTTCCGTGCTCGAAGGCCGGGACCCCGAATTCGTGGACGGCATGGTGATGTCCGGTACGGCGGTGACCTTCGCCTTCCGCGACCGCAAGCTCCCGCCCGGGACGGTGTGGCACTCCCTGGAGGGCGAACCCCTGCTGGAACAGGTCTCGGCGGCCTGGCTGCGCGGGCGGCAGGACGATCCGGCCGTACGGCTGTTCGCGGAGGTGACGGAGAGCGTGCTCACCGAACGAGGAGGAATGACCCCGGTGATGGAGGCGACCACGGCCCGGCGGACGTCCGTGCCCGGCCCGGCGTACGGCTACACGGTATGAGAGCGGGGGAGGAAGGGCGCGGTACGGGCTCGCCGGGTGCCGTGCGGTCCCGGATCCGGTCCGTGTTCGCCGACGCGGGGACCACCGGCTGGCTGCACGCCCTGGACCTGGCTACCGGCGCGGAGGTCGCGGTCGGCGCGGACACCCCGGTGAGCACGGCGAGCGTCCACAAGCTCTGTCTCGCCGTCACCGTCCAGCGGCTCGCCGACGAGGGGCGGATCGACCCCGGCGAACAGGTGGAATCCGATCCGGCCGACCGCACCCCGGGGATCACCGGACTGTCGGTGCTGACCGGGCCGGTCCGGATGTCCGTACGCGATCTGCTCACCATGGCCCTGACCGTGAGCGACAACGCGGCGGCCGATCTGCTGCTCGACCGGGTCGGACTGGACGCGGTCAACGACGCCATGCGCGCGCTCGGGCTCCGCCGTACCGTCGCCGTGCAGACGATGCGCGAGCTCATCGCCTCCGTCGACGAGGACTCCGGCGGCGACCCGGCCCGGCTCGCGTACGATCCGTCGGTCCTCGGCGCGCTGCGGGTCCTCGACCCGGCCCGCGCCAACCGCAGCACCCCGCGCGAGATGACCCGGCTGCTCGCCGCGGTCTGGCGGGACGAGGCGTGTTCGCCGGAGCGGGCCCGGGAACTCCGTGCGGTGCTGGGGCTCCAGGTGTGGCCGCACCGGCTCGCCGGGGGCTTCCCGTACGACGACGTCCGGGTGCACGGCAAGACCGGGACCCTGCCCACCCTGCGGCACGAGGTCGGTCTGGTCGAGTATCCCGACGGCGGGCGGTACGCGGTCGCCGTCTTCACCCGGGCCGCCAGCCAGCGGGTCCGCCAGCCCGCCGCCGACGCCGCCATCGGCACCGCCGCCCGGTTCGCGGTCCAGGCCCTGCGCGACGGCTGACCGCAGTCCGGCGGACGCGAGTCCACCGGACCGCCGAGGGATGTCCGACTCCCCCTGAACATACGGAATCTGAGAGTCCGTCGGGATATTTATATCCGTGGCGGTCTCGTCCGTTTGTGCGATGATGACGGCCGGCCGGGCGCCGATCATGCCCGGTCCGTGCGCTAGCGCGCCCGGGTTCCGCGACCCCCGGAGCCTTCCCGGTCACCGTGTCCCGCGGATCCGGGAGCCGGCCGCCGCCGGGACGGTGCCGCCGCCCACCCCGCGGACCGCGCCCCGCCGCACTCTTCCGCACCACAGACAGAACTGCCGAGAGGACGTACGATGCGTCAGCGCTTCCTGGGATCGACCGGCCTGGTGGTAAGCGAACTCTGCCTGGGGGCCATGACGTTCGGGCGCGAGAGCGCCGAACCGGAGTCCCGCGCCATCCTCGACCGCTATACCGAGGCGGGCGGCAATTTCATCGACACCGCCGATATCTATGCGGCGGGAGCCTCCGAGGAGATCGTCGGCCGCTGGCTCAAGGAGCGCCGCCGTGATGACGTGGTGATAGCCACGAAGGTCCGGTACGGCACCGGCGACAGCCCCAACGACCGCGGTCTGGGCCGCAATCATCTGATCGCCGGGGTGGAGGCCAGCCTCCGCCGTCTCGGCACCGACCACATCGACCTGTACCAGGTGCACGCCTGGGATCCGGCGACACCGCTGGAGGAGACCCTCTCCACCCTGGACACCCTGGTGAAGTCCGGCAAGGTCCGCTATCTGGGGGCCAGCAACTTCACCGGCTGGCAGCTCCAGAAGGCGGTCGACCTCAGCCGCCGCTACAACTGGGAGCGCTTCGTCTCCCTCCAGCCCCTCTACAACCTGCTGGACCGGTCCACCGAGTGGGAGCTGCTGGACGTGGCCCGCAACGAGGGCCTCGGCGTGATCCCGTGGAGCCCGCTGCGGGGCGGCTGGCTGAGCGGCCGGATCCGGCGCGGTGACAGTGCCCCGCCCGTCGGCAGCCGGGTGGAGACCGCGGAGCGCTTCGGCTGGGGCGAGTCCTGGAGTGCCTACCAGGACGAGCGGACCTGGCGGGTCCTGGACGCCCTCCACGAGGTGTCCGAGCGCACCGGGCTGACACCGGCCCAGACCGCCGTCGCCTGGCTGGGCGGCCGACCCGCCGTCACCGCCCCGATCATCGGCGCCCGCACCGTCGAGCAGTTGGAGAACCTCCTCGGCGCGGCCGGCACCGATCTCGACCCGGCCGACGCGGCACTGCTCACCGAGGCCGGCGACCAGCCTCTCCCGTACCCCTACAGCGTTATCGCCACCGACCCGGCCCAGCGCTGACCGCAGCCGCCGGGACCGGGTGAGTCCGGACTGAACCGCGCAAGTCCGGAGCGGTTGAGTCCGGACGGGTGGTGCCCGGACCGGTGGGTCCGGGGCCGCCCGGCAGCTCTGTAGAGCACACCTCAGAAATACACTCACGAATTTCACAAAATGGGTT
>NZ_JBSFNQ010000094.1:0-27471 GCF_053981115.1 Streptomyces sp. NPDC003691
CGCCGCGCCCATCTCGCGCTGGGGTTCCTCGCCCCCGGGGCCCTGGGGTGTGCCGTGCCCGCGGGGTGCGGGCGGCTTCTGCGCCTCAAACGCCGGCGGGGCTGAAAAGCTTTGTGACCGTTGCTACGTGGGGTCGTCACCGGCCTTGTCTGGGTTCGGGTGGGTCGTGGGCCTCCGGGCTCACCTCCTCGCCACGTGCGATGCACCGCCGCTGAGGCGCATCGGTCATGTCGCCCGTGGCTGCGGGGGCGACCCTGCACCCCACTCCCACGTGACCCCGACATGATCAGGCGGTCAAAGCCCCTGGTGGTGTCGCCGTCACCGGGGGAGGACAAATCTTGCGGTCACCCACCCCGGGAGGGTGCGCCCCACTCGGGGTGCGGTCACGCTCCCGGGGATGTGCGTCCATTGTTTGGCGCGGGACCCTGACGGCATCTCCGGGCCCGGGGGCTTCCATGCAACGGGTCCGTGGGGAGGGGGGTGCAGGGTCGCCCCCGCAGTGGGCTGCGACAAGCAAGGCTGCCCCCGGGGGCGGTGCATCGCAGGCCGCGAGGAGGTGAGCCCGGAGGCCACCGACCTACCCGAACCAAACAGGACCGGGTGACGACCCCACGAAGAGCGGGACTCGACCACCCCGGGGCGCCCGCACCGGGCAAGGGCCGCAGGCACGAGTACCCAGGGGCGCTGGGGGCACCTCCCACGCCGCCAGGCGTAGGGGGCGGAACTGCGCGACCAGCCACAGAACGCCCGCAGCCGGACACGCGGAAACGGCACCCATGGCCCCGGGGCCGGGCTACCCCCCAGCGGGAGGCGACCCCGCGGGAGGCGCCCGCCGTCCGTTTCCGCCGCCGGAGCAGTGAAAAGGCTTGGCGCCCCGCCGTTCCGCCGTGCTTGGGTCGGACCATGACCGACCTGCACATACGTACCGCCCGTGCCGACGAGGCCGCGGCCGTTCTCGCCTTCTGGCGGGAGGCGGCGGAGGGGACCAGCATCACCGACGACACCGAAGGGGTGGTCGCGCTGATCACGCGCGACCCCGAGGCGCTGATCCTCGCCGAGGCGGCGGACGGCACGCTGGTCGGTTCGGTGATCGCCGGGTTCGACGGCTGGCGCTGCTCCCTGTACCGGCTCGCGGTACTGCCCGCGTACCGCAGGAAGGGCATCGCGTCCGAGCTGCTCGCGGCCGCCGAGCGGCGGTTCGGCGCGGTGGGCGGGCGGCGCGGGGACGCGATGGTGCTGGAGAGCAACGAACCGGCCCACCGGGCCTGGGCGGCCGCCGGATACCACCGCGAGGACCACTGGCGGCGCTGGGTCAAGCCCCTCGGCCGGTAGCCGGGCGGGGACGGGCCCGGGGTTTCGTCACCCACAGGAGCGATAGTCCGCGGGTGGCCCGGCCCCCGGGTTCCCGTATCCGCCGGGGCGCCCGGCCCCGCCGGGGCCGCGGGTCCCCCGGGCGGGCCGGGGCGCCGGGATGACACGATGGGGCCCGCGCCGCGCTCCCGCGGCGCCCGGTCCGCCCCGTGCCCGGCACCCGTCCGGAGCGCCCGAGGGCTTCCGTAAAGGAACTTTGCCGATCCTTTACGATGGGGGGACCACTGCCGTCACCGAGGAAAGGTGTGAGCGTCCGTCCATGGACGAGCCTCCCAGTAGTAGACATCAATTCCGCCTGCCGCCCCGACCGTGCCCCGGGACGGAGGTGACCCGATGACCGAAGTGCTCCTCCTGTTCGTGGCGCTCGGACTCTCCCTCGCGTGCGGTGTGTTCGTCGCGGCGGAGTTCTCGCTGACCACCGTCGAACGCGCCGACCTCGAAGCGGCGGCCGCGCGCGGTGAGCGGGGTGCCGCCAGCGCCCTGAAGGCCGTACGGGGCCTCACCTTCCAGCTCTCCGGAGCTCAGCTCGGCATCACGGTGACCAACCTGATCGTCGGCATGCTCTCCGAGCCGTCGATCGCCAAGCTGATCCGCGGCCCGGTCGAGGACCTGGGTCTCTCCCCCACCGTGGCGTCCTCCGTGGCGCTCGTCCTCGGTACGGCCCTCTCCACGGTCGTCCTGATGGTCGTGGGCGAGCTGGTCCCCAAGAACTGGGCGATCTCGTCGCCGCTCGCCGTGGCCAAGGTCGTGGCGCCCGCGCAGCGGCTGTTCACCGGCGCCTTCAAGCCGCTGATCAGCCATCTCAACAACACCGCCAACCGCATCCTGCGCCGGCTCGGCATGGAGCCGACCGAGGAGCTGGCCTCCGCGCGCAGCCCGCAGGAGCTGGTCGCGCTGGCCCGCCACTCGGCCAAGGAGGGCGCGCTGGAGGCGGACACCGCCGAGCTGTTCGTCCGGACGCTGAACCTGGCCGAGCTGACCGCCGAGAACGTGATGACCCCGCGGGTCCAGGTCACCGCCCTGGAGGTCCAGGCGACCGCCGAGGACGTGGCCAACGCCACCCGTGCCACCGGGCTCTCCCGTTTCCCGGTCTACCGGGGCAATCTGGACACCGTCGTGGGTGTCGCGCACATCAAGGACGTCCTCGCGATCCCGGCCGCCGAGCGGCCGCGCACGAGCGTCTCCGCGGTACTGCGCGAACCCCTGCTGGTCCCGGAGACCCTGACCGTGGACCGCCTCCTGGACCGGCTCGGCGGCCGTTCCACGATGGCCGTGGTCATCGACGAGTACGGCGGCACCGCCGGCGTCGCGACCATGGAGGACATCGTCGAGGAGGTCGTCGGCGAGGTACGCGACGAACACGACCCGCAGGAAACCCCGGATCTGGCCGCGGCCGGGCGGGACGCCGACGGCCGCGCCCTGTGGTCGGCGGACGGCGCCGCCCGCACCGACCAGCTGGAGCGGGTCGGCCTCAAGGCCCCGGACGGGCCGTACGAGACGCTGGCGGGTCTGATCGCCACCGAGCTGGGCCGGATCCCCGTCGAGGGCGACCGGATGGACATCCGGGGCTGGCGCCTCGACGTGGTCGACGCGTCGGGCCGGCGGGCCGCGCGGGTGCTGCTGCACGCGCCGCTGCCGTCGGAGCCCGGGGGGTCCGAGGGGCCGTCCCCGGCGGACACCGAACGGCCGGCGACGGCCGGGCAGGCCGCGAAGGCGGACCGGACCGGACCTGCCGGTGATACCGGCCGTGACTCCGGGGAGGCCGGACGATGACCACCATCCAGTTGCTCATCGGTCTGGCGACCCTGTTCGTCAATGCCTTCTTCGTGGGCGCCGAGTTCGCCATGATCTCGGTGCGCCGCAGTCAGATCGAACCGGAGGCGGAGGCGGGCAACCGCCGCGCCAAGAGCGTCCTGTGGGGTCTGGAGCACGTGTCGGCGCTGCTGGCCGCGGCCCAGCTCGGCATCACGCTCTGCACCCTGGTGCTCGGTATCGTCGCCGAGCCGGCGATCGCGCACCTGCTGGAGCCGGTCTTCCACTCGCTGGGCGTGCCGGACGGTCTGATCCACCCGATCTCGTTCGTGATCGCCCTGGCGCTCGCGACGTACCTGCACATGCTCTTCGGCGAGATGGTGCCGAAGAACATCGCCCTGGCCGAACCGACCCGCACCGCGCTGGTCCTCGGCCCGCCGCTGGTCGCCCTGGCCCGGGCGCTGCGTCCGGTGATCTTCACGATCAACGCCTTCGCCAACACCCTGCTGAAGCTGCTGCGGGTGGAGACGAAGGACGAGGTCGCGGCGACCTTCTCGGACGACGAGCTGGCCCGGATGGTCAACGACTCCGGTGACGCCGGTCTGCTGGACGACCGGGCCGCCGAGCGGCTGCGGGACGCCCTGGAGCTGGGCCGCCGCCCGGTCCGGGACGTGGTGATGCCCGCGGAGCGGGTGGTGTACGCCCGCGCCGGGACGACCCCGGAGCAGCTGGAGCTGCTGTCGGCGCAGTCCGGGTACTCCCGTTTCCCGGTCATCGACGCCGGCCGCAGCATCCTCGGCTACCTGCATGTCAAGGACGCCCTGGACGCGGTGCCGCGGGACGTTCCGTTCCCGGTGACGGCCATGCGGCCGATCGCACGGGTCCGGGCGGCCACCCCGCTGGACGACGTCCTGACGGCGATGCAGCGCAGCGGCACGCATCTGGCCGCGGTGCAGGACGACGACGGAGCGCCGGAGGGCCTGGTGACCATGGAGGACGTACTCCGGGAGCTGGTGGGCCGGACGGACTGACCCCGGACCCGGACCCGTCGTGCGCGGCCCGTCCCGTACTCCCCGGCGGAGTCACGGGGCGGGCCGCCGCCGTACCCGCCCCCGGCCGGTACGCCGGGCACCGGGTGCCTACCGGAGGGTAGGATCGGGCCCGCCATGGAGACGAATCCCGACTACACCAGCCTGGTCGCGGTGGGCGACTCCTTCACCGAGGGCATGTCGGACCTGCTGCCCGACGGGTCCTACCGGGGCTGGGCCGATCTGCTGGCCGCCCGGCTCGCCGCCCGCTCGCCCGGCTTCCGGTACGCCAATCTCGCGGTCCGCGGCAAGCTGCTGGGCCAGATCGTCGAGGAGCAGGTGGCGCCCGCCGCCGCGATGCGCGCGGACGTGGTGACGTTCGTCGGCGGCCTCAACGACGTCCTGCGGCCCCGGATCGACATGGACCGGGTCCGGGTGCTGCTGGAGCGGGCCGTGGAGACACTGGCCCCGGCCTGCCGGACGCTGGTGCTGATGCACAGCCCCGGCCGGTACGGACCGCTGCTGGACGCGGGCCGCCCCCGGATGGAGGAGCTGTACACGCATCTGGACGCGCTGGCCGCCCGGCACGGCGCGCTCGTGGTGGATCTGTACGGGGTCCCGGCGCTCGGGGACCCGCGCCTGTGGGACCCCGACCGGCTGCATCTGACGGCCGAAGGGCACCGCCGGGTCGCCGAGGCGGTCTGGCAGACGCTCGGACTGCCCGCCGGGGCCGACTGGCGGACGCCGCTGCCGGACCCGGACGCGGTGGGATGGAGCTCCCGCCGGGCGGCGGACCTGCGTTTCGCCCGGCGCCATCTGGCGCCGTGGATCGGCCGGCGGCTCACCGGCCGCTCCTCCGGGGACGGCCGCCCGGCCAAACGCCCGGAGCTGCTCCCCTACCCCCCGGCACCGGACGCGGACGGCGCCCCCTGACCCGGCCCGGGACCACGGGCGGCGGGCCCCGGAGCGCCGTCGTACCCCCTGCCGGACGGCGGACCCGGGCCCGTACCCCCGCCGGATCGCGGACCGCCGCACTGGCCTGCGCGGATCGCCAGTAGAATCCGGCCACGTGACTGCTCTGTCTGCGAAGCCCCGCATCCCCAATGTCCTGGCCGGCCGCTACGCCTCCACCGAACTGGCCGCCCTGTGGTCCCCCGAGCAGAAGGTGAGGCTGGAGCGCCGGCTCTGGCTCGCGGTGCTCCGCGCCCAGCGCGACCTCGGCATCGACGTCCCCGAGTCCGCCGTCGCGGACTACGAGCGGGTCCTCGACCAGGTCGACCTGGCGTCGATCGCGGAACGCGAGCGGGTCACCCGCCACGATGTGAAGGCGCGGATCGAGGAGTTCAACGCGCTCGCGGGCCATGAGCAGATCCACAAGGGCATGACCTCCCGCGATCTCACGGAGAATGTGGAGCAGCTCCAGGTCCGGCTCTCCCTGGAGCTGGTACGGGACCGTACGGTCGCGGTGCTGGCCCGGCTCGGGAAGCTGGCCGGGGAGCACGCCGAGCTGGTGATGGCGGGCCGTTCGCACAATGTCGCGGCGCAGGCGACGACGCTCGGCAAGCGGTTCGCGTCCGCGGCCGACGAGCTGCTGGTGGCCTTCGGCCGGCTGGAGGAGCTGATCGCCCGCTACCCGCTGCGCGGGATCAAGGGCCCGGTCGGCACCGCCCAGGACATGCTGGACCTGCTCGGCGGCGACGCGGAGAAGCTGGCGGAGCTGGAGCGGCGGGTCGCCGGTCATCTGGGCTTCGCCCGCGCCTTCACCTCGGTGGGGCAGGTCTACCCCCGCTCCCTCGACTACGACGTGGTCACGGCCCTCGTCCAGATCGCGGCGGGCCCGTCGTCGCTGGCGAAGACGGTCCGCCTGATGGCGGGGCACGAGCTGGTCACCGAGGGCTTCAAGCCGGGTCAGGTCGGTTCCTCGGCGATGCCGCACAAGATGAACACCCGCTCCTGCGAGCGCGTCAACGGACTCACGGTGATCCTGCGCGGCTATGCCTCGATGACCGGGGAGCTGGCGGGCGACCAGTGGAACGAGGGCGACGTGTCCTGCTCCGTGGTGCGCCGGGTCGCCCTGCCGGACGCCTTCTTCGCGCTGGACGGGCTGCTGGAGACCTTCCTGACGGTGCTCGACGAGTTCGGTGCCTTCCCGGCCGTGGTCTCCCGTGAGCTGGACCGCTACCTGCCGTTCCTGGCCACCACGAAGGTGCTGATGGGCGCGGTGCGCGCGGGTGTGGGCAGGGAGGAGGCGCACGAGGTCATCAAGGAGCACGCGGTGGCCTCCGCGCTGGCGATGCGCGAGGGCGGCGCGGAGCGGAACGAGCTGCTGGACAAGCTGGCGGCGGACGAGCGGATCCCGCTGGACCGCGCGGCGCTCGACGCGCTGATGGCGGACCGGCTCTCGTTCACCGGCGCGGCCGCGGCCCAGGTGGCCGAGGTGACCGCCCGGGTCGAGGACGTCGTGAAGCGGTACCCGGCCGCCGCCGGGTACACCCCCGGCGCGATCCTCTGACGCCGGCCGGTGCCCGTGCCGCTGCCGTCGCCCGAGGAGCTGCGGGCCGCCCGTGACGGGTGCGTCGACGATGTCGTCGCACCCGGGCTGTCCGTCCTGTTCTGCGGGATCAACCCGAGTCTGATGTCGGCGGTGACCGGGCACCACTTCGCCCGTCCCGGGAACCGGTTCTGGCCGGTGCTGCACCGGTCGGGTTTCACTCCGCGGCAGCTGGCCCCGGCCGAGGAGCGCGAACTGCTCTCGTACGGTCTGGGGATCACCAATGTCGTGGCGCGGGCGACCGCCCGCGCCGACGAGCTGTCGGCGGCGGAGTTCCGTGAGGGCGGGCGGCTGCTGCGGGCCAGGGTGGCCCGGCTGCGTCCGCGCCGGCTGGCGGTCGTCGGGGTCACGGCGTACCGCACCGCCTTCGCGGAGCCCCGGGCCCGGATCGGTCCGCAGGAGCGGACGTTCGGCGGGACGGAGATCTGGGTGCTGCCCAATCCGAGCGGGCTGAACGCCCACTGGACCGTGCAGAGCATGGCGGAGGAGTACGGGCGGCTCCGGGCGGTGGCCCATGGCGAACCGGGCGGGTGGGAGCCGTGACGGGGCGCCCGGAGCGGCTCCCGGCCGGCGGGCTGACCGGACCGCTGTCGCGGACCGGGCGCAAGAGCCGTGCGAGGGACACGGCCAACGAGTACCATCCGGCAGACAACGCGCCCGGGCTGCACGAGCCGGGGCTGGAAGGACACACGGTGGGGCGGCTGACCGGCGGAGATCCGTCCTTGCTGCGGCGGATCAACTCCGCGGTGGTACTCCACGCGCTCCGGGGCGCGGGTTCGCCCACGCTCACGGATCTGACCCGGGCGACGGGCCTGTCCCGGCCCACGGTCGAGGGCGTGGTGGAAGGGCTCATCGAGGCGGGCCTGGTCGCCGAGAGCGTGCCCGAGGAGGGCGGTGCCCGGCGGCAGGGACGTCCGGCGCGGCGGTTCCGGTTCCGGGTCGAGGCGGGCCATCTGCTCGGTATCGAGATCGGGCCCCACCGGGTGGCCGCGCTGGTCTCCGGGCTCGACGGGCGGATCATCGGCGCGGCTTCGCGCGATGTGTCGGACACGGCGTCCGCGGACGACCGGCTGGACCGGGTCCGGGTGGTGACCGCCGATGTATTGCGGCGTACCGGGGTCTCCCGCTCCAATCTGCGTGCCGTCGGGGTGGCCTGCCCGGGGATCGTCGAGGCCGACGGAACGGTTCGCCTGGGGGTCGCGCTGCCCGGCTGGACCGGGCTGGCGCTGGGCCAGCGGATCCAGCGCTCGTTCCGCTGCCCGGTGCTGGTGGAGAACGACGCCAACGCGGCGGTCGTGGCCGAGCACTGGAAGGGCGTCGCGAAGGACTGCGACGACGTGGTGTTCGTCCTCGCGGGGCTGAGCCCCGGCGCGGGCTCGCTGATCAACGGCCGTCTCCACCGGGGTTTCGGCGGGGCCGCCGGGGAGATCGGGGCACTGCACCTGCTCGGTCGGCAACTGCGTCCGGAGCGGATCCTGTCGCCGACGGACGAACCGCTGCACCCGCTGGACGAGCAGGCCGTGACCGAGGTGTTCGCCCTGGCCAGAAAGGGCGATGTCCGGGCCCAGGCGGCCGTCGACCGCTATGTGCAGCGGCTGGTGCACGATGTGGCGGCGCTGGTGCTGGCGCTCGATCCGGAGCTGGTGGTGATCGGCGGCTGGGCGGCCGGTCTGGACGGCGTCCTGGAGCCCCTGCGCGGCGAACTGGCGCGGTACTGCCTCCGTCCGCCGCGGGTCGTCCTCTCACTGCTGCGGGAGGCCGCGGTGGCGACCGGGGCGCTGCGGATCGCCCTCGACCATGTCGAGGAGGAGCTGTTCGCGGTGGAGGGCACGGCGGCACGCGACTGAACCGGGGCCGGGGCGTCCCGGCGCACGGCGGGGCCGGGGGCGGGCTGCCTCCGGCCCCGCCGTTTCCGTACCCGGGAGCGGTGCGGAGGTACCGGGCGCCGCGAACGGTACGGGGGCGCCGTACGGGAACGGCGGGAACGGACATGCCGGAGGACCGGAGCGGGAGTGGTGCGGAGGTACCGGGCACCGTGAACGGTACGGGGAGCGGGAACCACGCGGCCGTACCGGAGGCCGTCGCCGGGGGTGCGCGGAAACGACTGCGGACCGGGCCGCCGGTCGGCCCGGATCCGGTGGGGCGGATCCGGACGACGGCGGAGCCGGTCCGTGGGAGTGCCGTTCCGGGTGGTGGCCGCTGCGGGACGCCGGTGGGGGCGGCGGTCCCGGGTGCGGCCGTCCCGGGGTCAGGAGGCCCGGCGTTCCTCGCTGTGGTGGCTGATGCGGACATCGCCGGAGTCGCCGAAGGTCAGCTTGCAGGTGTCCGCGCGGTAGGTGGCGACGGAGACCGCGACCGTACGGCCCCGGCAGAGGTACCGGGTCGTGACGACCAGCACCGGCGAGCCGGGCAGCCGGTCCAGCTCCCGCGCGTCGTCGGCGCGGGCGGAGCCCAGTTCCACCGCGCGGTCCTGGCCGTCGAGGTCGAGTCGCTGCAGCTCGCGCAGGACACACCGGGCCCGGGCCGCGCCGGAGGGAACGTCTATGGCCGACAGGTCGGGCACCGACGAGGCGGGAACGTAGAGCAGTTCCGCCGCGAGCGGCTGTCCGTGGGTGACGCGCAGCCTGCGCAGGGCGTACGTCTCCTCCCCGGCCGAAGTGCCCAGGGCACGGGCGACGGCCGCGGGCGGCACCACGCGCTCGCAGTCGAACGCCTGCCAGGCGTCCTGCGAGGCACCGGGGCCGGTGTGCTGGCTGGTCGAGACGTCCACCCCCAGTCGCGGCGGGGCAACCGTGGTGCCGACGCCGCGACGGCGCTGGAGCCGTCCTTCGAGTTCGAGTTGTTCGAGTGCCTGACGGAGCGTGGCGCGGGCCACCCCGAACCGGGCGGCCAGCTCACGCTCGTTGGGCAGGATCTCCCCTACCGCGAAGTCCGAGTCGAGGGCTTCGCCGATCACGTTCTTCAGGTGCCAGTACTTAGGCTCCGGCACAGTCTCCAGATGCGTGGTCCCCACCCTGATCCTCCGCGATCGCCGTGTCAGCGGCGGCTAGTACGCGCCTTTGTTCGACATTGTTTTTTAAAGGTTCCTGCACTATCCCTGCGACCATAGGGCGGGCCGGAACCTTGGTCAAGACCAATCCTGCCCTGGTTACGCTCTGAAGTCGACCGGTTCCACTGTGCGTTCACGAGCTGTTAGCACCCTGTCGAACAAGAGGGGATCCGGGCAGTACCGGTTTCAGGACAACACCCCTGACGTGCGGGAGAAGTCCGTCAGACCAGCGTGGCGGCAGGGCGGTTTCCGGACGGGGAACACCCGGCGAAGGCCCGGAACTTGTCGGGATTGCGCAGAATGTAAATGCGCTCGATCCGCCCGTCGACAACACCCAGTTGGAGTACGGTGTCGGGCTCGCCGCCGGAGAGGACGAGCACCGAGGGCACCCCGTTGACCTCCAGCGGGCGGAGTTCCGGATTCCGGAGGAGTCCGACGTTGACCCCCACCAGGAAACGGCCGATCTTGTCCGCGCCCACCAGGACCCGCCGCGGCGCCTTCCGGCGGCCGCCGCCGTCACCGACGAGGGTCGCGCCGGGCGCGAGCAGGGCGAGCAGTTCGCCGAGATCGCCGCCCGCGGCCGCGGCGAGAAATCTCTCGGTGATCTCCCGGCAGCGGGCGGGGTCCGTGTCGTAACGGGCCCTGCGCTCCTCGACATGACGGCGGGCCCGGCCCGCGGTCTGCCGTACGGCGGCTTCGGACCGGTCGAGCGCGGCGGCGATCTCGGCGTAGGGGAAGCCGAAGGCCTCGCGCAGCACGAACACCGCGCGCTCGGCGGGCGAAAGCGACTCCAGGACGACGAGCACGGCGAACGAGACGGTGTCGGCGAGGACCGCGCGGTCGGCGGTGTCGGGGACGGTGCCCCGTGCCCCGCCGGGGCCGGGAGCCGTGGCGGTGAGGACCGGTTCGGGGAGCCAGGGGCCGGTGTAGGTCTCGCGGCGGGAGCCGAGCTGCCGGAGGCGGTCGAGGGCGAGGCGGGTGACGATCCGCACCAGGAAGGCACGTGGTTCGGCGACGTCGGAGCGGTCCCCCGCCGTCCAGCGCAGCCAGGCGTCCTGGACCGCGTCCTCGGCGTCGGCGATCCGGCCGAGCATCCGGTAGGCCACTCCCGTCAGCAGGGGCCGGTGCCGTTCGAAGACGTCGGTCGGGGAATCGGTCAGCGCGTCGTCCACCACCCTTCCATCCCAGCTCACCGGGCGCCTTCTGTCCACGAGAGCCCGGTCACGCGCGTGTCGCCGGGCGGCGGGCCGGGAGCCGTAACCGGCGGGCGGGAGCGGCCCGTTCGGGCCGGCCGACGGGCCTGCGGGGGCGGAGAAGGGGGGTACGGCCTCGCGGCCGGGGTGCGGGAGACCGGGCGCGAAAGCGCGGTACGAGAGCACGGCGCGGCGAAGGACCACGGCGCGGGGCGTGCAAAAGCCGGTGGGGCCCGTTCCCGTCGACGGGCCCCACCGGCGTCCGGCGGTTCCGGGCCGTCCCCGGTGGACCGCGGCGAGTCCACCGGGGACGGCGCTCAGGCCGCCGGATCCCCCGAGGAGACGGACGGGCGCTCCGCGCTGGTGAGCGCCCGTCCCGGGGGTGGCTCTTCGCCGTGTGCCGGGTCCTTCTCCTCGTACTCCGGGTCCTTCTCCGCGGACCGCGACCGGCGCAGGGTGACGACACCGGAGCCCAGTACGGCGCCCGCGCCGACCAGCACTCCGCCGGCCGCCTGCGCCGCGCCGAAGCCGCCCGCGCCGACCAGGGGCGCGGTCAGCGCCGCGGAGACCGGGATCATGCCGGTGAACAGGGTGGCGCGCTCGGTGCCGATCCGCTGGACGCCCATGTACCAGGCGACGAAGCCGACGACGGTGACCACCACCGCCTGCCACAGCAGGGCGTACGTCTCCGCCGTGGTGGGCATCCGTACGAGTCCGGCGCCGTCCACGACGAGTCCGATGATCACCGACTCCACGGCGGCGACGGCACAGATGCACGCGGTCAGCAGCCGGGGCCCCAGCGGCTTCAGGACCGGCGCGGCCAGGACCGCGAAGCCCACCTCGCCGACCAGCGCGGCCACCGACCAGACGATGCCCGCGGTGTCGGTGCGCCCCCACCCCTGGACCGTGAACGCCCCGGCCGCGACCAGCAGGGCTCCGTAGAGCACCGGACGGGTGGGGCGGCGGCTGTTCATCAGCGGGACCAGGACGGCGACCACGACCGGCGCACAGCCGACGAACACCCCCGGTACGGCCGGTTCCGCCGTGCGCTCGGCCGCCAGGACCGCAAGGTTGAAGCCGACCATCCCGACGCCCGCGACCAGGGCGATCCGACCCCACTGACGGGCCGTCAGAGTCCGGACCGGCACCAGCGCCGCCCGGCCGCCCAGCAGCGGGATCAGCAGCAGGAAGGCGATGCCGTAGCGGATCGCCTGGCCGCCCGCGTACGGGTAGTCGCCGAGGACGCTGTTGGCGGTGAAGGAGGCGCCGACGAGGGCGTAGGCGAAGGTGACGAGGAGGATGCCCTGGACGGCGGCGGACCGGGCCGGGGCCTCCGCGGCGGCGGCCGGGGTGGCGCGTTGCTTCATGACGATCACGCTAGGGACCGCCGCGGCCCCCTTGAAGGGCCACTTCCACGGGGGTATCGGGGACCACTTCCGCGCGCCCCGCGCGCTCCCGGGTAATCCGTTCGGCGGATTCGCCCGGCAGTGGGCGTCCCCTATACCTGAAGCACCGCGACAGCTCGGAGGTCCGGTCATGACGACACCCGTTCCGGCGGCGAGCGCAAGGCTCGTACGGCCCCAGGACATGCTGGTGGCCGACTTCGATTTCCACAATCTCCGGCCCGAACCCGAAGCGGATCCCCCGCAGTTGCGCCGGATCGACCCGGCCCTGCCCTGCTTTGTCGTGGTCCGTTTCGAATCGCAGCACGTCACCGAGCAGACGGTGTACGAGAACGAGCCGGACCGGCCCGTTCCGGGGGCGATCGCGGCCCGGGCGGTGGGGCCCAGCCGGATCGTCTTCACCGTCCCGGAGACCGTGAAGACCATCCCGTACAGCGAGGAAGGTCTGCTGCGGTGGTGGCAGTGGGTCATGCGGGCGGTGCCGGCCGCCGGGCGGCCCGGGGCGCTGGAGACGGATCTGCTGGTGGTCGACTGGCTCCATCTGACTCCGGAGCGGTTCGCGACCTGGGACCACTCGGAGACCCCGGTCGAGCACGGCGGCCGCACCGAGCTGTGGCACACCCGGCTCGCCGGGCGCGGCCCCCGGGGCCGTCCCGATCCGCTGTCGGTGCCCACGGTCCGGGTGGTGGCCGCCGACGAGCCGGCGAACCCCGGGGAGGCAAGGCTCTTCGGGGCGCTCAACCCGGATGGGTTCGACTACCGCCAGCTCGTCACCCTGACGAACCCGCCCGAGCCGGACGCCGCCCCGGTCGACGCGGCGCTTCTCGCGCTGAGCGCCGCGGGCGCCACGCTCGACCTCGACGGCCGCTGGGAGCCGAGCACCACACCGGGGCTGAACCTCAAGCACTGGGAGCACCACGCCTGGCAGGGCCGGGACAACAAGGTGATCCTGGAGCAGTACGGATTCCTGGTCCCGTTCGGCCACCGGGCGCTGCTGTTCACCGAGACCAAGCGGACCTTCGACGGGACGACCGGGGTCGCCTACCTCGAACAGCGCCGGTTCGTGCGGATCACCGAGCCGGTCAAGGAGTATCCGGGGGCGTACGGACTGCCGTTCGGCGGCCGTTCGCTGCCCTTCACCCGGATCGCGGTCGAGGGACCGGTGCCGCCGGTCCTGCCCCGGAGCCCCGAACCGCTGCTGCCCGGCCGTCCGGACACCGGCTTCTGGATCCAGTCGCTGGACACCGGCACCGATGTGGCGTTCGTCCTGCGCGCCGGCGACCAGGCGGGCCGGGAGATCCGCTTCACCGCCTCCCTGGGCTTCGTTCCGCACGATATCGCCATCCGGTCCCCCGAGCCCGGCACGGTGCTGCGCGAACTGATCGACGCCTACGGCGGCTTCGACCGGATCACCGGCCCCGCCCCGGACCCCCGGCGGTCGCTGAACCTCGCCGGA
Source organism: Streptomyces sp. NPDC003691 (assembly GCF_053981115.1). Lineage (NCBI taxonomy): Bacteria > Bacillati > Actinomycetota > Actinomycetes > Kitasatosporales > Streptomycetaceae > Streptomyces > Streptomyces sp. NPDC003691. The sequence goes on from NZ_JBSFNQ010000094.1 coordinate 13,804, forward strand.
CAGGAGCTGGGCTATACCGCCGAGGCCGGTCCGGGCAGCGCCACCCACCCCACCCAGCGGCTCCTCTGGGGACTCCAGGGGCCGCCCGGAACACTCGCCCCGCGGACCGACAGCCCCCTGTTCTTCCCCCGCATGCTGGCGGCGGAGGCCCGGCTGCCGGTGCTGGACACCTTCTACGGCCCCGGGGGCACGGTCGTCCTCGGCTACGACGAGAAGTATCTGGCGGACGCGTTCCGCGGGAATCCGGGGGAAATCTATGTCCGGGTCCGCGAAACGCTGGAGTCCCTGGCCTCCGGCGAGGACCGGCCGGTGGAGCGGCTCGTGCTCAACAGCAGCACGACCGGCGGGATCGTCATGCCGAACATCGAGGTCGGCGGATTGTCCCGGGCCCTCGGCGCGGTCGGCGGCAAGGCCGAATCGGTCGACCGGCTGCGGGACGAGGGAAAGATCGTCGGCAAGGACTACTTCGACCTCGGGAACCAGCTGAACGGGGCCGTGCTGTTCGGGGCCACCTTTCTGGCGCGGGTCCTGCCGGACAACGAGGCCGGGTCGGAATTCGCCCCGAGAATCAAAAAGGAGACCACCTACCCGAACAACCCGAAGACCGGGATCCCGGACACCAACAGACTCCCCGACGGCCACCGGATGACCATCGAGTACAGCACGCCGCTGGTGGACTTCGGGCCGTTCCGGGCAGTGGTCGGCAACAACCGGGCCAAACTGGATCTGAAGATCCTCAACGAGGTCAGCTATACCGAGGGCACCAACACCAACACCGTCTCCGGGAAGATCTCGCTCTTCGAGCTGAAGCTGGTCGAACCGGCGTTCCAGTTCATCGGCGTGGTCTTCAAGGACTTCGAGTTCAGCTTCGACCACGACGGCGGACCGTCCTTCAAGCCGGGCGTCGACGCGGTCCGGTTCTACGGGCCACTGGCCTTCGTCGGGCTCCTCCAGGACTACATCTCCGACGCCTTCAAGGGCGTCAGCATCTTCGGCCTGAAGCTGAAGACCTATCTGGAGATCGCGTACAGCGAGGTGCGGGTCGGAGTCACCTTCGGACTGCCGGACATCAAGATGGGGCCGGTTCTCCGGATCACCAACTGCTTTCTGACCGCCGGAATCATCGTCCCCTTCCAGCGGAAGCCGGTCCGGGCCGCCTTCGGATTCGCCCGGGAGGACGAGAAGTTCAATGTCACCGTCTACGGCTTCGGCGGCGGCGGCTTCCTCACCATCGAGGTCAGCGAGAAGCGCCTGGAGAAGATCGAAGGCGCCATCGAGGCCACGTACACCCTCGCCTTCGACTTCGCCGAGATCGCCAGCGGTCTCGCCCGGATCGCCCTCGGGGTCTACTTCAAACTGGAGCGGGCCGACGAGGAGGACGAGGACGCCAAGGACGAGGTCGTACTCCGCGGCTATGTCCGGGCGACCGGGCGGCTGAGCGTCCTCGGGCTGATCAGCATTACCGCCGAGTTCTACGCGGACCTCCAGTACCGCCGACTGGGGAACGAGTCCGCGGTCACCGCGCACGCCCGGCTGACCGTCTCCATCGACATCCTCTTCTTCCATGTGTCCGTCGCCCTGGAGTTCTTCTACAACCTCCGGGGCAGCATCTCCGACGAGTCGCTCACCGGGGCCGACGGCGGCGGGCGGGCCCTCGCGGCCGCCGACGAACCCACGTCGTTCGGCGATCTGATGTCTCGCGACGACTGGGACCGGTACTGCGACTCCTTCGCGGGCTGACACCTCCGCGAACCAGGGCGCCGTCCGGATCCGCCCCCTCCCCTCCGCCGCCCACCCGCAGTCCGTCCGGCAGTCCGTCGGGCACCCCGTTCGACACCCGTCCCGAGGAGACGACCCCCATGGCAGCCTCACGCATCGTCTGGACCCCGGTACCGGCCGGACGCGAAGGCGGCCGGCTCAAGCTGTCCGTCCTCGTCTCGCCCCGGCTCGCGGGGCCCGCACAGACACTCGCCGGCCATCCCGAGTGGCTCGACTGGCCCGCCCAGCGGCCGCGCTACTCCCTGGTCTTCGGATCGGGACCCGCGGTGGCCGCCGAGATCACCGGGCCGGCCCCCCGGCCGGATCTCTGGCGGCAGCTCTTCCCCGGGAGCACCCCCGTCGTCTCCACTCCGGCCGCCGCCGCCCTGACGGCCGCCGGGGTACCGCCGATCCGCTCCTGGCCACCGGTCAGCGCCCGCGACCTGGCCCGCTCCGAACACGCCGCCGCCACCGCCTTCCAGGGGACCGCGCCCCTCAGCGTCAACCGGATGGCCTCCCGCGGACCGGGACTGACGGCGGGGTCCCGGAACGGGGGCAGCCATCAGGACCTCGTCACGGACATCCCGATTCCTCCGGCCAGGCTGGCCCGGGCCCGTACGCTGATCGCCGAAGCACTCGCCAGGGACGGTTACTTCCTCGGCGGCCCGCTGGAGGACCCCGACTCGCCCTTCGAACCCTTCAGCGCCGCACAGATCGACTTCCTGCTCGCCCAGCAGTTCCACCGCCGCCGCGCGGCCGACAACCCCTCCCCCGGCGGGGGTTCCCTGGCCGCGCACACCGCTCTCATCGCCCCGGGCGAGTCCGTCGACTTCCATGCCGCGCTCGGCGCGCTGGCGCAGTATCCGGCGCTCCAGCGGGCGCTGGGGCTGGTCGTCGACCTGGAGGTGGACGCGGGGGCGCCCGGGGTGCCCGCGGCCGGGGACCCGGTGCCCGTATCCCTGCTGGTGGAGTGGCCCCCGGCGGAACCCGGCGGACCGTACGAAGCGGTCCTGCCCGCGGTGAACGCGGTGCTGACCGCCTCCGGCTTCGCCGCGAAACCCGCCGGTGACCTGGTCAGGAACGGGCTGCTGCGGCTGGACTCCGACCGCTTCGAGGTGGTGGAGGTCGACGCGGACGGCACGGCGGACGCCCTGTCCGGCTTCGGCCGGAAGATCCTCGACCGCAACGACGGCTCCTCCGGTGCCGCCGTACCGCCCGACGCCGCCCTGCCGGTCGCCGTGGACCCCGGCCTGGAGCCCGCGGCACTCCCCAGCCACCGCGCCGACAGCATCGGCGTGGTGCAGCGCGGCCGGGCCCGGGACCTGCACGACCGGCTGGTGCGGGCCGTGGACCGGGCCGCGGCTCCGGCATCCCTGCTCGCGGCGGAGCCGTTCGGCGCCGAGGAGCTGGAGTACGGCATCCGGGTCGACGTGTGGGACGACACCACCCGGCGCTGGCGCTCCCTGTGCCGCCGCGCCGGTACGTACGACTGCGGCGAACTCCGTTTCGAGGCCCGGGACGAGGGCACCGTACACCTCGCGCACAGCACCGCGCCCGACGGCGACCCGACGATCTACCTGCATGAATCGGTCTTCGCCTGGGACGGCTACAGCCTCACCGCGAGCCGCCCCGGCAGCATCACCCGCACCGTGGACGGGGAGGAGGTGACCGTCGGACCGGACAGCGATCCCACCGGGCCGGTGCAACTGCGCACCTCCTTCCGCGCCCTGGCCCTGCCCAAACTGCGCTACGGCCGCGGCTACCGGTTCCGGGCCCGGACCGTCGACATCACCGGCAACGGCCTCGGGCCCGACGAGCCCGCGCCCGACGACTTCGGCTCGGCCACCCCGCTCGTCCGCCATCTCCGCTTCGAACCCGTCGGCTCGCCCGAGCTGCTGCCCGCCGCGCCCCGTACCCAGGGCGAATCCCTCGCCCTGCTGGTCATCCGGGGCAACTACGACGCCCCCGCCACCGGAGTCTGCGAGCGCCGGGTGGCGCCGCGGCGGACCAGCCCCGCGCAGGCCGAGCGGCACGGCATGTACGACGTCGCCCCCACGCCGGTGAACCCCGGGGGCCTGGACCGCCTCGCGTACGCGGACATCGTGCGCCGGGACACGGCCGGTTTCACCGGCGGCGGCGAGGACCCCGGCGGCTGGGGCGAGACCCCGTACTTCGACCGGCCGCTGCTGGAGGTGCCCTATCTGCCGGACGTCCTCGCCCGGGGCGCCGCCTTCCGGGGCCTGCCCGGGCTGCCGCCCGGCGAGGTCTTCCCGGTCCCCTTCGACGACCGGCTGTCCTGGCCCCGCCGGGCACCGTTCACCCTCCGGCTGGAGAACGGCACCGGCGCCCCCGAGTACGACCGGGTCCGGCGGATCCTGACGCTCCGGCTGCCGCCCGGCCGGACCGCGGACCTCGTCTGCTCCTCCCGGATCGACGAGGACGACCTGAACGTCCTGGGCATCTGGCAGTGGTTCACGGACAGCGGCCTGACCCCGCCGCCGGGCACCTCCGTCGGCGATCTGCGCAGACTGGCCGCGCGCGGGCAGCTCTGGCAGCTCACACCGGGCCGGCCGGTGAAACTGGTCCACGCCGTACGGCAGCCCGTCGCCCCCGCGGTCTTCGGCAAGCCCGTCGCCGTCCGGGTCCCGGGCGACACCGCGGCGAGGATCGTGGACACCCTCACCCTGGACCGGGCGAGCACCGCCAAGGTCGACATCCGGGCCGAGTGGACGGAACCGGGCGACGCACCCGCCGACCCGGCGCCCGTCGTCCGCCCCGGCCGGGCCCATATCACCACCCTCGCCACCGCCCCGGACGATGCCGACGGCGACCGGCTGCGGCTGGCCGCGCCGCACGAGTTCCACGACACCCGGCACCGTACGGTCACCTACACCGCGGTGGCCGCCACCCGGTTCGGCGACTTCTTCACGGAGACCGCGCGCGCCGTGCTGACCGGGACGGATCCGGTGGTGATCGCGCCCCGCGGCATCGCCTCCGGCACGCTGACCGTCACCGACCCCGCGGCGGGACGGGTCTACGGCGACGCCGACTACACCGCGGACCTCGGCGCCGGGTCGATCCGCCGCACCGGACCCGGGTCGGCCATCCCCGACGGGGCCACCGTCGAAGCCGGCTTCGTCACCGGCCCGGTGACCAGGGTCAACACCGAGGCGCAGCCGCCGGTGGTGGTCAACGTCCGGTCGTCGGCCCGGCCGGGCGCCCCCGACGTGGCCTATCTGGTCCCCGTCTTCGGCTGGCAGCGGGCCCGCGGCGACGGCGGGTTCACCAGTACCCGGCAGGGCAACGGGATCCGGGTCTATCTCCGCCGTCCCTGGTACTCCTCCGGCGAGGGCGAGCAGCTCGCTGTCGTCCTCGCCGCGGACGGCGCCCCGCCGCCCGCCCTGCGGCCCTGGGTCACCCTGCGCGGCCAGGATCCGCTGTACGCCTCCGTGCCGACGACGGCCGCCCCGGGCGCCGGCGAGTTCCCGCTGGCCACCCGGACGGCGAGCGGACTGGTGCTCGCCGAGTCCGCGACCGTACCGGGGCTGCCGCCGGTCGCCGTGGCGGCGCACGCGGTCGGCTTCGACGAGGCGCGCGGACTGTGGTACTGCGATCTGACCCTGCGGGCCGAGCCCGCGTACCGCCCCTTTCTGCGCTTCGCGTTCGCCCGCTACCAGCGGGACTCGCTCTCCGGTCTGGAGCTGTCGCCGGTCGTGCTCGCCCAGTTCGCCCAGCTCAACCCGGACCGCACGCTCTCCGTGGCGCTGGGCGCCGAGGACCCGGCGCGGGCCACCGTCACCGTGTCCGGCCCGACGTACGCCGGTGATCCGGCGCGCGGGGCCCGGCTGACGCTGTTCGTGCAGACCGCGGAGCCCGGGCAGTCGGGCGCGCTGGGCTGGCGGACCGTGTCCGAGTCGCCGCTGCCGCCGCTGCCGGGCGGCGGCGAGTGGAGCGCCACCGTGACCCTGCCCGCGCGGCCCGGCAGTGCACCCCTGCGGCTGCTGGTGGAAGAACGGGAGGTGCTGCCGACGGCGGGAAGCCGTCTGGTGTACGCCGACGCCGTCGACCTCTGAGACCCGCACAGCCCCCTTGGCCGTACCACCCGAAGGACAGAGATGACGACCTCCAGCGTGACCTCCGCCGCGCTGCCACCAGGCGGCTTCGGCAACGGTATCTTCCGGGCGTACGTCAACGGCCGCGAGCGGCCGGGCGCAGGCGAGTTCACGGTGCTGACCGGTGAGCTGAACCCGGCGGGCCCCGGCCTGGACGTCCTGTACGGCCGGGGTGTCCCCGGCACCAGTTTTCTGCGGGTCGCCGACCTCGGCACCGGACGGGTCTATGTCCAGGGCCAGTTGCTCACCCACTCCGACGAGGTGTCGCTCGACCCGTCGGTACGGTCCGTACGGGTGGCCGGAGCCGAGGCCGTGACCCGGTGGTCGGTGACGGACGCCTTCGATCTGGAGCAGCGGGTCACCGTCAGCGGGACGACGGCCGCGGATTCCCGGATCACCGTCACCACGAAGATCACGGATGTCCGGACCGAGCGGCACCGCTTCCGGATCGAGTATCTGTGGGACACCGCGATCGCCGGGGACGACGGCCCGGTGGTGCAGTCCGGCGCCGCCGGGGGCTCGTTCCGCCCCTTCGACCCCGTCCACTCGACGGAGCAGACCTTCGAACGCGGTACGGGCGAGCTGGCCGTGGCCGACAAGTACGGCAATCCGGGCGCCCCCACCTTCGCGGTCGCGGTCTCCGGCTCCGGTGTCCCCGGGGTCCTGCCCGACCGGGTGCAGTACGTCTGCCTGGCGGAGGCGGTCTTCGCCCCGATCGGCGGATACGTCACCGACCCGGCACGCGATATCAGCAGCCCCGCCTCGACCTGCCGGCCGCCCGCGGGCGGGCCCGACTCGGGACTGCTGCTGCTCTGGTCGCGGGACGCGGCGCAGGACGACGCCACGGTCGCCGCGGTGCTGCGGATGAGCCCCGCGGCCCCTTACCCGAGCACCTTGCGGGCGGGCCCGGTCTCGGTCGGTACGGCGACCGCCACGCTCACCGATACGGCGACCGGCCGTCCGGTGGCGGGCCGTACGCTCGTCTTCACCTCGGGCGGGCGGGTCCGCTGCCGGGTGGTCACGGACGCCGCCGGGCGGGCGGTCTGCGACGCGCTGCTGGGCGGGGTACTGGGGTACGACGTGGACTTCGCGGGCGACGCGGTCTGGGCGGCGGCTCACGCTCACGGCGGGCTGCCGAGGGGGGTCGGGGAGACTTCCGCGGAGGCTTCCGGGGAGGGGGGCGCGGGCTCCGGCGCGGAGGGCGGGGAAGGCGCGGGCGCGGGCAGTTCGGGGGGCGTGGGCAGTTCGGGGGGCGTGGGCAGTTCGGACGGCTCGGGCGGGGAGGCGGCCGGAACGGAGTCTTCCGGAACGGCGGAGTCCGGCGGGGAGGGTGCCGGCGCGGAGCGTTAGGGGCTTGAGGGGCGGGTGGGGCGGCATACTCGTCGGCAGCCCTGACCTTGTGGAACGAAAGCGTGGGACGGCAGCCTCATGGCCCCGAAGGACACCGGTGCGGACGGCCCGGCACAGCCCGGCGGAGAGCGGCGCGCGGAGGGCGGGACCGCCCGGCCCCGGGGCGGCGGTTTCGCCTGGGAGCTGCTGCTGCCCGCGGCCGCCGCACCCGCCCGGCGGCGCGGCCGCACCCTGCAGTCCGCACTCCGGGACGCCGTACGGTCGGGCAGGCTGGCCGCGGGCACCCGGCTGCCCTCCAGCCGGGAGCTGGCCGCGGACCTCGGCGTCTCCCGGGGGCTGATCACGGAGGCGTACGAGCAGCTGACCGCGGAGGGATATCTCCGCAGTGACCGCGGTTCGGGCACCTGGGTGGGGGACGCGGTGCGCCCCGGAGGCGCGGCGGCCGCCGGACCCGTACCGCCGCGGTCGTCGCCGCTGGTCGACTTCCGGCCGGGCAAACCGGATCTGTCGCTCTTCCCGCGGACGGCGTGGGCGGCGTCGCAGCGGACCGTGCTCGGCTCGCTGCCGCACCGCGAGCTGAGCTATCCGGACCCGCGGGGTCTCCCCCGGCTGCGGTCCGCGCTGGCGGCGCTGCTGACCCGGCGGCGGGGGGTGGTCGCGGATCCGAACCGGCTGGTGATCTGCGCCGGAGTCACCCAGGCGACGACTCTGCTCGGGCTGGTGCTGCACGGTCACGGGGAGCGGAGCATCGGGGTCGAAGACCCCGGAAGCCCGGTGCACGGACCGGTCTTCGACGCCTGCGGGCTGCGGATGACGGCACTGCCCCTGGACGGTGAGGGGCTGGCGATGGAGCCGCTGCGGCGCAGCGGGGTGCGGACGGTGACGACGACGCCCTCGCACCAGTTCCCCACCGGCATCGCCTACTCGGCGCGGCGCCGTGCGGAGCTGCTGGAGTGGGCGCGGTCCGTGTCGGGGCTGGTGGTGGAGGACGACTACGACGGCGACTTCCGCTACGACCGGGCGCCGGTGGGCGCGCTCCAGGGGCTCGACCCGGACCGGGTGGCGTATACGGGGTCGGTGAGCAAATCGCTGGCGCCGGGGCTGCGGATGGGCTGGCTGCTGGTGCCGGGGCGGCTGGTCGACGAGGTGGTGGAGCGGAAGCGGACCATCGACCTCGGCAATCCCGCGCTGGACCAGGCGGTGATGGCGCACTTCGTCGAGCGCGGGGAGTACGACCGGCAGTTGCGGCGCTGCCAGCGTGCCTACCGGGAGCGCCGGGACGTCCTGGTGGCGGCGCTCGCGGAGTACTTCCCGGGCACCGAGGTCAGCGGGATCGCGGCCGGGCTGCACATCATTGCGGCGCTGCCGCGCGCATACGGTCCGCAGGAACGGTTCACCGCGGCGGCGCGGGAGGCCGGGGTGGCGCTGCGGACGGTGGCGCAGCACGGGATGACAGCGGCGGCCGGTTCGCAGGAGGAGGTGCGGCTGGTGCTGGGGTACGCGCATCTGGCGCCGTCGGAGATCGTCCGGGGGGTCGCGCTGCTGGCGGCGGGGGTGCCGGGGCGCTGAGGCGCCGGGGCGGGCGAGCGGGCAGGCGGGGTCCGGTCCGGTCGCGTCGCGTCGGGTCGGGTCGGGTCGGGTCGGGTCGGGTCGGGTCGATCGTGGTTCGCACCTGGCGAGTTCTCGCCACGGAATTCTCTCCGGCCTATGAACACCGCAGTTCAGGAGTGGTTTCCGGGATGTACGGGCGGGACTCGCGGAGGCTGCCGGGGGCTTCGGGGCGGCCGCCGCAAGGTCGCGTTGTCAGTGGCGGGTCCTACGGTCCCTTTCATGACGCGATCAGTGCAGGCACTCGCCTACGCCCGGCCGTCCGCGCTCAGTTCGGGCGCCGGCGGGGGTCTCCTCGGGCTGGAGACCTCGGGCGGGCTCACCCCGGCCGGGGCCGAGGACAGTCCGACGTTCTTCTCCGGTTTCCTCGAGTCGCCGCAGACGGCGGCCCGGGGGCTGCTGGCCGTCGCCGATGTCGCGGCCGCCCGCTATGTGCGGCCGGAGCTGCGCCGACTGCTCGATCCGGTGGTGACGGGCAACGGGGACCGGCTGAGGTTCGAGTCGTTCTCCGGCTGCTGCGGGGTCTATGCCCGGCTGGACGTGCTGCGGGAGGGGCTCGGCGGGGCGGAGACCGGCCGGGGGACGACCAATGTGGACGTCAACGACCCGCTGCGGAACGCGCTGTCGCGGATGACCGGGGACAGCCCGCTCCATCTGCGGGTGGGGCCCGGGGAGATGGCGGTGACCACGCTCGACGGGTCGGTCGTGGAGAAGAAGGTCCCGCTGCCGGACCGCTGGCTGCGGGGGTTCGCCGAGGCCCAGGTGGCGACGGCGGGGTTCGATCTGCGGGCGGAGCTGTCGGCGGCGGAGGCGGTGCGGTTCCTGCGGTCGCTGCCCAGGTCCCGGACCGGCGGTTCGTCCCGGGGCGCGATGTGGGTGGTCCCGTCGGGGCGGACGCTGCGGCCGACGACGAGGCCGGTGGCGGGTGCGGTCTGTCTGCCGGGACCGGAGCGGCTGGAGTCGCTGGGCCGGGTGCTGCGGCAGGCAAAAGCCCTGCGGGTGTACGGGCCTTCGGTGGTGGACGGCACTCCGGTGCCGACGGCGTGGGAGGTGGTGCTGCCGGGTATGCGGCTGACGCTGACGCTCTCGCCCGACGCCTGGCGGGGCTTCTCCGGCGAGGGCGGGGTACTGGAGTCGCTGTCGGAGGAGGAGGCCGAGCAGGACGCGGAGCTGTTGTCGGTACTGCTGGCCTGGGAGCCGGAGATCGACCCGGCCGAGCTGGCGGAGCGCTCCGGGCTGCCCGTGGCCCGGGTCCGGGCGGGCCTGGTCCGGCTGGGGACCTCGGGCCGGGTGGGGTACGACGTGGCGGACGCCGCCTACTTCCACCGGGAACTGCCCTATGACGCGGGGCGGGTGGAACGGCACAACCCGCGGCTCGTGGCGGCTCGGGAGCTGCTCGCCAGGGGGTCGGTCGCGCTGGACCCGGACGGGAGCACGGCGGCGGTGACCTCGGCCGAGCGCACCTACCGGGTGCGGGACGCGGGCGGGAGACTCCGCTGCACCTGCGCCTGGTGGGCCGACTACCAGGGCAGCCGGGGGCCGTGCAAACACGCGCTGGCGGTGCGGATGGCCCGGCGGGGCGCGACCGCCGCCGGACCGGCGACAGCGGCCGGGGCGGGCCGGGAATCGGAACCGGAAGCGGGCGCGGGTACCGCTCCGGCAGCGGGCAGGGGAGACGGACGATGACGACGGCGAACACCTCGACGGGACGAACCGAACCGGCGGAGCGGACGGGACGGACGGAATCCGCCGGTTCGGCGGAGCTGCTGGCCGTGATCCGCAAGGGGCGGGCTCACAAGGTGCCGGAGCTGCTGGAGCCGATGGGGCCTGCGGAGCGCAAGGAGGCCCTCGTCGAGCTGAAGAAGTTCCGGGTGGAGCTGCGCGACTGGGGCTGGCAGAAGTGGCAGGAGCGGGCCAGGGCGGCGCGGGCACTGCTGATCGCGGGTGCGGGCTGTCTGCCGGGACCGGCGGCGGCCGCGGCGTGGATCGGGGCCAGGGAGCTGCAGCTCGGGCAGCCGGCGAAGCCGGATCTGCTGCTGGCGGTGCTGGCGCACCGGGACGACGACTTCCTGGGGAAGCTGGCGCACCGGCTGGCCGCCCGGACGGGCGTGGGGGCCGCTGAGGCGGCGCTGATCGACGCCTTGGTGCAGCGCTCCGGATGTCCGCTGCCGGTCTCCGACGGCTATGTCAACGGCTGGGTGGAGCTGGTGACCCAGCAGGGCGCGGAGGGCGTCCGGAAGCTGTGGGACGACCCCCGGGCGTCCGTACTGGCCGTCCGGATCTTCGAGACCCCGCGCGTTCCCGGCCCCGTCTTCCGCTATCCGCACCACGCTCCCGAGGACCCGTGGCCCGCCGCAATCGCAGCGCTGCCCGGGCACGGAGTGGTGCAGCGTCCGGTTCTGCTCGACGCCTGCGTGGCCAGGCTGCTGCGCGGGGGGCGGCCGCAGGAGACGGCGTTCTGTCTCGCCGTGCTGCGGGCGCTGGCCCCGCACGGGGAGGAGCGTGTCTCCCGGGTGCCGGACTGGCTGGGCATGGTCTCCGACGGTGTGCCGTCGGTGGCTTCCCTGGCCCAGAAGGTGCTGGCGGAACTGGCGGCCGAGGGCCTGCTGGCGGACGACGCGCTGCTCGCCATGGCCGAGGCCGTGCTCTTCCGTACGGAGAAGGCACTGGTCCGCTCGCAGCTGACGCTGGTGGACCGGGTGCTGCGGAAGCGCCCGGAGGTGGCGGAGCGGCTGCTGCCGGTGGTCGGCGGTGCCTTCGGGCATCCGGACACCGATCTCCAGGACCGGGCGGTGAAGGTGGTGGCCCGGCATCTGGCGGCCGCCGGTGACGCGGCGCGCGAGCAGTTGGCCGAGGCGGCCGAGCAGCTGAGCCCTTCGCAGCGGGCGGCGGCTCGGGAGCTGTTCGGCGGGCAGGCCGTACCGGAGGACGAGGTGTACGAGGAGTTCCTCCCGCCCGCCCCGGTGGCCCGGCCGCTGGCTCCGGCCCCGGGCTCGGTGGCCGAACTGGTCGAGGAGCTCGTGGTGATCATGCGCTCCGGGGAGCAGACCGCGGACTTCGAGCGGGTGCTCGACGGAGTGGCCCGGCTCGGACGGGAGGATCCCCGGGCTCTCGGGGGCGCCGTGCGGGAGGCTCTGCCGACTGCCTGGTGGGTCTCCGGGGCAGGGGGGCTGCTGGCGTCGCCCGAGCGGCTGGATTCCTACTTCGGGCGGGGCAATTCGGAAATCGAGTATGTCGCGGTGGCCCTGGCGGTGGAGCCGCCCGCCCCGTTGCTGCTGCGGGACCGCTCCAAGTCCCAGGGGTGCTGTCCGCGCGACGGGCTGTCGGGGGTGCTGTCGGCGCGGCTGCGGGAGCTGAGCTGCCGGATCTGGACGGATCCGGTGCCGTTCCTGCTGGCGACCCCGACCCTGGACAACGGGGTGCTCGATCCGCTGGTGCTGGTGGACCGGCTGCGGGAGTACGGGCGGCAGGGCGTGCAGCCGGGGCCGGTGGACTTCGCCCAGGCGCTGCTGCGGGTCCCGCGGGACGGGAGCGCCGCGGGGGCCGCGGACGCGGCGGCCGGGCTGGGCACTGCCGAGGGCGACCGGCTCGCCGCCTGGCTGCGCGGTGAGGGGCCGCGGCTTCCGGGGCTGGTGCCGGGTGAGCGGAAGGGGAAGGAGCAGGCGGATCCCGTCGGAGAGGCCGCCACGGAGACCGCAGGGCGGGATTCACCGCTCCGGGGCCGGCTGCGGAACGTCCGGGAGCAGCTTTCGGTCCGGCGCGAGTTTCCCCGGGCTTTCCACTGGCTGGGGCGGACCACCGATCAGCACGAGGCTTGCCGCAAGTGGCTGTACTGGCACCCGTACTGGGTGTTCGCCCTGCCGTACGAGCGGGAGGTCATCGTGGACTGGCTGCACGACGCGATGGTGCTCGGCTTGAAGTGGGAGAGCCGGGATGTGGCGGCTTCGCTGCCGCCGCTCGCCGAGGCGGCGGGCCCGGCGGGGCCCCGGCTGCACCGGGCGCTGGGGATGGGCATGGGGTCCGCGGTGGGCGCGGACCGGCTGGCCGCCGTGGACGCATTGCTGGTGCTGGCTGCCCGGGAGCAGCTCGATCACCGCGTGCTGGCCCTGGAACTGACCGATTTGGTGGATCATGAGGTGGTGGTACCGACCCGGATCGCCGATGCGCTGAACACGGCCGCGTCGGGCGGGGCCTACGCCACGGTCTGGTCCGTGCTGGAGCGGGCACTGCCCGGGCTGATCCGCTCCGTGCCGGTGAACCGGGGCCTCGGTCGGATTCTCGCGGTGGCCGCGGAGTGCGCGGAGCGGTGCCGGCCGCCGGGGGCCGGGGAGATACCCGGCCTGGCGGAGCTGGCCGGCCGCAAGGGCACCTCCCAGGCGGTGGTGCAGGCCAAACGGCTCAGCCGGGCACTCTCCGCCGCATCCGGCCGACCGGACGCCCCGTCAGGGGGCACATCACACTGAAATAACCCATAGGACATCAAATGCACGATTTACCCATCAGTCACACACCGTTTGTGATCACGCAACAAGCCGCCGCCAGAGTGGTGGGCATGACTGATGTGCACCCCTCGCAGCGCTCCCGCCGCTCCCACCACTGGCGGCGGGACCTGGTCGAACTGGCCGCCGTCTTCACCGCGGTGGCGGTCGTCGACATGGTCGCCAAGGTGATCGCATACACCCCCGACGGTCCCTATTTACTGCTGGCGGCCGCCGTGGCCTTCATGGCCACGGCCGGATTCCACATCTGGTGGGCCCGGCGCCACGCGCTCCGGCCCGAGCCACCCGGATCCGGATCCCGTGAGGGCGCACCCCCCGTCCGTTCCGGTGCCGGCGGCACC
>NZ_JBSFNQ010000095.1:0-26595 GCF_053981115.1 Streptomyces sp. NPDC003691
TGGAGTTCCTCGGGGAGTCGGTCGAGCGGAAGGGGAGGGCGACGGCGATGAGTTCCGGCGCGCCTGCTCATAACGCTTCGGTGCACAACATGGCGTGATCGTTCATCAGCGCCAGTACGGAGACCAGCCCGGAACCGGTGACGCAGACCGCGGCCAGCAGCAGGGCGAGCTGGTCCGTTCCGACGGTGGAGAGGGCGGCGAACCCGGCCGCCGCCAGCAGGAAGGCGCCCGTGACCACGGTCCGCCGGGAGAGGAGCCGGGCCAGCGCGCCGGCGGCGGGGGCGGCGGCAGCGACGGGCAGTGCCGGGAGCACGCTCCACAGTGCCGCCTCCAAAGGGCCCATGGCGAGCACCGACTGGAGGTACTGGGTGGTGAAGTAGGCCGTTCCCATCAGGGCGAAGACCGCGAAGAGCAGCAGTGCCGCGCTGCGGCCGAAGGCCGGGCGGGCGAACAGCTCCCGGCTGATCATCGCGTTCGGGCGGGTCCGCTGCCGGTGGACGAAGAGGGCGCCGAAGAGCAGTCCGGCGGCCAGGCAGAGGACGGCGGTGAGGCCGGGCCCGTGGACGGCGATCTCCTTGAGCCCGTAGACGGAGGGCAGTACGGCGCCCAGCGACAGCGGCACGCTCAGCAGGTCGAAGCGGCCGGGCGCCGGGTCCCGGGACTCGGGGACGAGCAGGGGCGCGAGCACCAGCAGCAGCGCCATCGCCGGGATGTTGACCAGGAAGACGGAGCCCCACCAGAAGCGTTCGAGGAGCACCCCGCCGAGGACCGAGCCGAGCGCCACCCCGGTGGCCAGGGCGCTCGACCAGATCCCGATCGCCGTGGTGCGCTGCTGCGGGTCCCGGAACATCGTGCGCACCAGGGCCATGGTGCTCGGCATCAGGGTCGCGCCGCCGATGCCGAGCAGGACACGGGCGGTGATCAGCATCCCGGCGCTGTCGGCGGAGGCGGCCAGGAGGGACGCGGTGCCGAAGGCGGCGGCGCCGGTCAGCAGCAGTCTGCGGTGGCCGATGCGGTCGCCGAGGGAGCCCATGGTGATCAGCAGTCCGGCGAGGGCGAAGGCGTAGCTGTCGAGGATCCACAGTTGCTGGGCGGCGCTCGGGTCCAGGTCCCGGGCGATCTCGGGGATCGCGAAGTAGAGGACGGAGACGTCCATCGAGACCAGCAGGAGCGGCAGCAGGAGGACGGTGAAGGCGGTCCACTCACGGCGGCCGGCGCGCGGCGGGCCGTCCGCGGGCGGTGCCGGGCCGTCCGGGGGCGGAGCTGAAGGCGGCATGGCTGAAGGAGGCATGGCGAGGACCATACAAGCGTCTTAAACAACTGTCTAGAACATTCGTATAGGACGAACGTATGAGACATCTGTATGGGACGTGCGTATGGGGCCGGTCCGGCGGCGGTACGCTGCGGGCCATGGGACACCGTGAGGATCTGCTCGAAGGGGCCAAGCGCTGCCTGCTGGAGAAGGGGTACGCCAGGACCACGGCCCGTGACGTCGTCGCCGCGTCCGGCACCAACCTCGCGTCCATCGGCTACCACTACGGCTCCAAGGAGGCGCTCCTCCAGGAGGCGTTCTTCCGGCTGATGGAGGACTGGGGCAACTCCGTGGACGTCGCCGACGGGGAGGCACCCGGCGGGCCGCTCCCGGCGGGCGGGCCCGAACGTTTCGAAGCGGTCTGGGAGCGGGTGATCTCCGGTTTCCCCGCACACCGCGCGCTCTGGCGGCTCCAGACCGAGGTGGTGTCCCGGCTCGACGAGGACGAGAAGCTGGCCGAGGCCGTACGGAGCTGGCAGGCCCGGGGGCGCGCGGACCTGGCCGGACTGTTCGGCTCCGCGGGCGCGGGCGCGGGCGCGGGCGCGGACCTGGACCCGGAGCAGGCGCGGGTGGCCGGCCTGTTCGTCCAGGCGCTGGTGGCGGGTGTGATGAGCCAGTACGTTCTGGACCCGGAGTCCGCGCCGTCGGCGAAGGACCTGACGGCGGGTCTCAAGCTGCTGACGGGCGACGGGAGCTGACCCGGCGACCGCGCGCCCGCCGCCCCCTGCGCGGCAGGACGCCGGGCGCCGGGACGGACCCGTACGGTACGCCGCGTACACCGGGCTCTCCGCGCGACGAGGCGCCCGGCCGGTTCCGTCGCGCGACGAGGCGCCCGGCCGGATCGGCACCGCCCACCGCGCGCCCATCGCGCCCCCGCTACAGACGCGCCGTCTTCAGCACCATGTGCAGCAGCAGCCGGTCCTCGCCGTCCGCCAGGTCGAGGCCGGTGAGCTGTTCCACCCGGGACAGCCGGTAGTACAGCGTCTGGCGGTGGATGCCGAGCGCGGCGGCCGTCCGGCTCGCCTGGCCCGCGCAGTCGAGGAACACCTCGGCGGTCCTGGCCAGCTCCCGGTGGGCCGGGGCCAGCAGCGGCCGGACCGCCGGGTCCCCGGCTGCCGGGCCGTCGTCCGCCAGCGCGGTGAGCAGGCGGTACGGGCCGATGGCACCCCACTCCGTGACCCGCGCCGCCTCCGGCTCGGCGTGCGCCGCCCGGGCCGCGGCGGTCGCCTCGTACCAGGCGGTGTTCAGCTGGAGCAGCCCGGCGCGCGGCGCCGCGACCCCGGCCGCCACTCCCGCGGCGACCCCCGTCGCGGACCCGCCGCGGTCGCCGGTGAGCTGCTCGGCCACCGCCAGCGCGGGGCCCGAGCTCTCCGCGGAGCGCAGCCGTACCAGTGCCGCCAGCACCCGTGACGAGGGACCGGACGGCCCCCGCGGCGCCTCGGCCGCCCGGTGCCCCGCCGGGCCGGGCGCCGCCGGGACCCACGGCACGGTCAGGGTGCACAGGGCCGCGACCCCCGGCAGCGAGCGGGCCGACGGGGTGTCCGCCGGGGTCCACGGCGCCACGCACACCACCGCGTGCGGACCGTCCGTCCCCCGCCCGGACCCGCCGAGCGCCGTCCGCAGCGCCGCCACCGCCATGTCGTACTGCCAGCCCCGCTCCGCGGTCAGCGCGGTCCGCAGCTCGCGCGCGGCGTCCGTGCCGGCCCGCTCCTCGTCGGCCAGCAGGGTCCCGATCCGGGCGGCGACCTCCATCGCCGCGGCGAGCTGCTCGTCCGTCGGCCCCGGGCTGCTGTCCAGCAGCCAGACATAGCCGAGCACGACACCCCGATGGCGTACGGGAAGACAGAGCCGGTCGCGGTAGACCCCGGCGTCCGGGGCGGCCGGGATCCGGACCGGGCCGGTCGCCCGGGTGATGCCGAACCCCTCGAACCAGGCACGGACCGCCGGGGTGGAGCGGCGGGTGAGGATCGACCGGGTGCGGACCGGGTCGAGCTGGCTCTCGTCGAAGGCGCTGTCGCTGTCGTGGGCGCCGAAGGCGATCAGCCCGAAATCGCGGTTCTCCAGCGTGGCGGGGGCCGCCAGCAGCGCCGAGATCTCGTCGACCAGGTCCTGGTAATCGCCCTTCATCCGGACATTCTGGCACGCCCGGCCGTTCCCTTCAGACATCTGTCTGAGATCCCGGCCACGGATGCGTGACAGGTGTCGATGGCCGAGGATCGGAGCGATCCTTAGATTTCACGGTGGTTCTTCGTGCCGTTCCGGACCGGTTTCCCCGCGGTCCGGCACGGCCTGCTCGTACGTCTCCGTGGAGGTCCCCGTGCTGGGTCCCGTGATTCTCGCCGCGTCGCGCAGCGACAAGATGCGCCGTGTCATCTCGGCCGCGCCGGTCACCAAGCCTGTGGTGAACCGTTTCATCGCCGGTGAGACCGTGGCCGAGACGATTCCGGTCGTCCGGGACACGTCCGCCCGTGGCCTGGAAATCACCCTCGACGTCCTCGGCGAGGACATCACCGACCCGTCGGAGGCGCTGCGCGCCCGCGACGCCTATCTGGAGCTGATCGACGCCCTCCGGCCGCTCGGTCTCGGCGAGCGCGCCGAGATGTCGGTCAAGCTCTCCTCCTTCGGCCAGGCCCTGCCGGGCGGCCACGACCTGGCGCTGAAGAACGTCACCCCGGTCGTCGAGGCCGCCGCCGAGATCGGCACCACGGTCACCCTCGACATGGAGGACCACACCACCGTCGACTCGACCCTGGCCATCCACGCCGACCTGCGCGAGCGCTTCCCCCGCACCGGCGCGGTCGTCCAGTCGTACCTCTTCCGCACCGAGGACGACTGCCGGATGCTCGCCGAGGCCGGTTCCCGGGTCCGGCTGGTCAAGGGCGCCTACAAGGAGCCCGCGTCCGTCGCCTACCAGAACAAGGCCGAGGTCGACAAGGCGTACATCCGCTGCCTGCGGATCCTGATGGACGGCGAGGGGTACCCGATGATCGGGTCCCACGACCCGCGCATCATCTCCATCACCCAGGAGCTGGCCCGCCGCGCGGGCCGCAAGCTCGACGACTACGAGTTCCAGATGCTCTACGGCATCCGCGAGGCGGAGCAGGCGCGGCTGGCGGCCGAGGGCCACCGGATGCGCGTGTACATCGCGTACGGCACCGACTGGTACGGCTACTTCATGCGCCGGCTCGCCGAGCGCCCCGCCAACCTGGCGTTCTTCATGCGCTCCCTCGCCACCCGCGGCTGATCCCAGCCCCCGGAAACTCGCACGCACGTACGCACGAACGAAGGAGAGTCGGCACTCATGGACGCTGTCACTCAGGTCCCCGCGCCGGTCAACGAGCCGGTCCACTCCTACGCGCCGGGCAGCCCGGAGCGCGCCCGCCTGGAGGCGAAGCTCAAGGAGCTGGCCGAGAACCCGATCGAGCTGCCGATGACCATCGGCGGCGAGCGCCGGATGGGCGGCGGCGAGCGGGTCGACGTCGTGCAGCCGCACAACCACCGGGCCGTCATCGGCACCTTCGCCGGGGCCACCGAGCAGGACGCCCAGGACGCGATCGACGCGGCCCTGGCCGCCGCTCCGGCCTGGCGCGCGATGTCCTTCGACGACCGTGCCGCGATCATCCTGCGCGCCGCCGAGCTGCTGGCCGGCCCGTGGCGCGAGACGCTGGCCGCCTCCACCATGCTGGGCCAGTCCAAGACCGCCCAGCAGGCCGAGATCGACACGCCGTGCGAGCTGGTCGACTTCTGGCGGTTCAATGTCGCCTACGCCCGTGACCTGCTCGCCGAGCAGCCCCCGGCGAACTCCCCGGGCGTCTGGAACCGGCTGGACCACCGTCCGCTGGAGGGCTTCGTCTACGCGATCACGCCCTTCAACTTCACCGCCATCGCGGGCAACCTGCCCACCGCGCCCGCCCTGATGGGCAATGTGGTGATCTGGAAGCCGTCCCCGACCCAGACCCACTCCGCCGTGCTGCTGATGCAGCTGCTGGAGGAGGCCGGGCTGCCGAAGGGCGTCATCAACCTGGTCACCGGCGACGGCATCGCGGTCTCCGAGGTCGCGCTCAACCACCCCGCGCTCGCCGGTATCCACTTCACCGGCTCGACCCGCACCTTCCAGCACCTGTGGAAGACGGTCGGCGGCAACATCGAGAAGTACCGCGCCTACCCGCGGATCGTGGGCGAGACGGGCGGCAAGGACTTCGTCGTCGCCCACCCGAGCGCGGACCGCGCGGTGCTGAAGACCGCGCTGACCCGCGGCTCCTTCGAGTTCCAGGGCCAGAAGTGCTCGGCGACCTCCCGCGCCTACATTCCGGCGTCCATCTGGAACTCCGGCTTCAAGGAGGAGTTCGCGGCCGAGGTCGACGGGATCGCCATGGGCGACGTCACCGACCTCTCGCACTTCGTCGGCGCCGTCATCGACGACCGTGCCTTCGCGAAGAACAAGGCCGCGATCGACCGTGCCAAGGCCGACCCGACCTGCGAGATCGTCGCCGGCGGCACCTACGACGACTCGGTCGGCTACTTCGTCCGCCCGACCGTGATCCTCTGCACCGACCCGGGCAACGAGGTCTTCACGGACGAGTACTTCGGCCCGATCCTCGCGGTGTACGTCTACGAGGACGAGTCCCCCGAGGGCTACGACGCCATGCTGGACCAGATGGAGTCGGTGTCCGCGTACGCCCTGACCGGCTCGGTCATCGCGAACGACCGCGCCGCGGCCGCGCACACGATGGAGAAGCTGCGGTACGCCGCGGGCAACTTCTACATCAACGACAAGTCGACCGGTGCCGTCGTCGGCCAGCAGCCCTTCGGCGGCGGCCGCGCCTCGGGCACCAACGACAAGGCGGGCGCCCCGCAGAACCTGATGCGCTGGACGCTGACCCGCGCCATCAAGGAGACGCTGGTCCCGCCGACCGAGTACGGCTACCCCCACATGGGCTGACCCCACCCGGGCTCCGGCCCGGGGGGACCACCCCCCTCAGACACCGCCCCCGAACCGGCCCCCACGCCGGTCCGGGGGCGGTTTCCATTTCCGCCGGACCCGCGCCCCGGGCCCCGGGGGTCAGCCGGTGCCCGGGGGCGGGGGGTTCCGTGGGGTGGGGGATTCCGCGAGGCGTTTGATGCTGGTCAGGCGGGTGTCCCAGTCGGCGGCGACCCGGGTCATCCAGTGCGCCGCCGTGGTGAGGCGGCCGGGGAGGACGGTGAAGCGGGTCTCCCGGCCGGTGCGGCGGGCGCTGACCAGGCCCGCGCGGTCCAGGACGCCGAGGTGTTTGACGATCGCCTGGCGGCTGACCGGCAGTTCGGCGGCGAGCACGGTCGCCGTCGCGCTGCCGCGGGCGGCCAGGGCGTCGAGTATCCGGCGCCGGGTGGGGTCCGCCAGTGCGGACAGCACCTCCGACATGGACTCGGACACGGCGTCCGCCAGGGACGCGGCGGCGGGCCGGGCCGCCGCGGGCGGCGGAGAACCGGCCGGGGGTCCGGCCGCCGCCGCGGGGTCCGGGGTGTCGGTCCCGGGCGGCGGGGTGCCGCCCGGGGACGGGGTGCCGGTGCCAGTCGTCATGCCCTGATTCTCACCCGTCCGTTCCGCTGTCCCCGCAGGTGCCCCCGGTGACGCCGTCGGCCGTCTTCCCGGTCTCGGCGTAGTCCCTGATATTGACGACCTGGCCCGCCCAGCCGCCTTCGTGGCTCTCGTACGAGGCCGTGGCCCGGCGCTCCTCGGGGATCGACAGGGCGGCGAAGCCGGTCTCCACGACCCGCAGCCGGGTGCCGTCGCCGACCGGGGTGAGGGTGAACTCGACGAGCGTCGAATTGCCCTCCACCGCCTGCTCCCCGGGGTAGGCGGACGCCCAGCGGTAGGCGAACCTGCGCGGCGGCTCGACGGTCACGATGGTCGTCGGGAAGTGCCCGTACTCGCCGTGGTCGAGAAACATCGTGCCGCCGGGGCGCAGGTCCACCGGGGTCGGCTCGCCCTGGCCGAACCAGGCCCCGACGTGTTCGGGCTCGGTGAGTACGGCCCAGACCCGCTCCGGCGGCGCCGCGATGTCGATCTCCTTCTCGATCCGGTCCCGCTCCGGGGCCGCGGTGGTGTTCTCGCTCATGATCGGTGCCTCCTGATCCGGCTCCCTGAATAACGTGCTACCTCAGGGTTGCACGTCCTGAGATGACGTGCAACCGATCGGTTGCTCTTCAGGGGGGAGGGGAGTCAGCTCCGGGCCGCCGCGATCAGCGCCACCAGCAGCGTCAGGGGCGGGCCGAAGCGCGAGGCGGCGACCGTCGTCCGGCGGCCCTTCGGCGGATCCGTGTCCGCCGGGCCGTTCAGCGCGGCCACCTCGGCCCGCGCCCGGTCCGGGCCGACCGACGAGGGCAGCGGCGCTCCGATCCGCACCCGTACCGGCGACGGCCGCAGCCGTCCGTTCTTGGGCAGCAGCCGGTCCGTGCCCGCGATCCCCACCGGTACGACCGGCACCCCCGCCGCGGAGGCGAGCACCAGCGCGCCCCGGTGGAAGGCGCCGGGCGCGCCGTCCGCGCCGCGGGTGCCCTCCGGGAACAGCACCACCGCCCGCCCGGAACGCAGTTCGCCGGTCATCGCGAGCAGATCGCCCATGCCGCCGCCGGTCCGGCGGACCGGGAACCCGGCCGCCAGCCTGCGGCAGATCCGGCGCCGCCACGGCGAGGCGAACCAGTAGTCGGCCGCGGCGCCGATGGCCGGGGTGTGCCGGGCGTCCAGGGCGGCGAGCAGGGCGGCCGTATCGGCGTGCGAGCTGTGGTTGGCGACGACGACACAGCCCCCGCGCGGCAGCCGCCCCCGGCGCTCCACACCGCCGGTGAGGTGGAGGACGTACCACCAGAGCGCGCGGCGCAGAGCGGCGGCGGTACGGGAACGGGACGGCGCACGGGTCCCGCCGGAGGAGGCCGGGGGAGCGCCCGCCGGGCCGCGGTCCGGGTCCGGGACGTACGGGCCGGAGCCGGGACGCCAGTCCAAAGGGGCCGGGTCCGAGGGGCACGGGTCCGGGCCGGGGCCCTTCATGACGTCACCACCGCGGCCAGCAGCAGCGCCGGCAGCAGGGAGTCGATCCGGTCCAGCAGGCCGCCGAAGCCCGGCAGCCAGTCGCCCGCGTCCTTCACGCCCGCCTCCCGTTTGACCATCGACTCCAGCAGATCGCCCAGGACGCACCCGGCCAGCACCGCGGCCCACAGGGCCGGGGAGAACGCCCCGACCGCGAGCAGCACCAGCCCCGTGGCGGCCGCGGCACCCGCCACCCCCGCCCAGGTCTTGTTGGGGGAGAGCGGCGACAGCGGCCGGGCCAGGGGGCCGCGCCGGCCCAGCGCCGTACCGCCGCACCAGGCGCCGACATCGCCGAGCGCCACCGCCAGGCCCACCGCGATCGCCGTCTCCCCGAGCGTCACCAGACCGGTCAGCGGCAGCGGGATCCACAGCAGCCCGAAGGCGGTCCGGGCGGCCCGGGTGAATCCGGAGGCGCCGTCCCCCGACAGCAGCGCGGGCAGTACGGCCGCGAGCAGCAGCAGCCCGGCCGTCCGCGCGTCCGCCGTGCCCGGCGCCAGCCAGGCGAGCCCCGGGAGGGCCACCGCCCCGGCCGTCAGTACCGCGTGATCCGCCCGGGTCAGTCCCGCGAGGCGTACGTACTCCGCCACCGCGATCACCCCGAGCCCGGCCGCCAGCGCGAACGCCCCGCCCGCTCCCAGGAACAGCGACCCGAGGAAGACCGGGGCCGCGATCGCCCAGGTGCGCCAGCGGCGGCGGAGTTCGGTACGCATCCGGATCCGCGCGGGGAGTGCGGCCACCGCCAGTCCGCTCGCCCCCAGCGCCCCCGCGACCAGGGGTATCGCCCGTCCGAAGGCCTCGCCCGCCACCAGGGTGCCGCTCATCGGGCCAGCTCCCGGCGGAGCCGGGCCAGCCGCAGCAGGGCGGTCAGCGCCGAGCCCGCGGCGAGTACCGCCAGCGCCGGTACCGGCCGGCCGGTGGCCGCCGCGGCCACGACCAGCAGGCACCGCTCGGTCTTGCCGACCGGCCCGCCGTTGATCCGGCGGCCCCCGGCCGCCGCGCCCGCCAGCGACACCCACGACGGCAGGGTCGCGGCCAGCCCGGCGACCGCCACCAGCCAGAGCGGGGCGATCGCCAGGAACCCGGCCAGCACCAGCAGATCCGCCGCCCGGTCGCCCAGCTCGTTGACCAGCGCGCCGCGCGGCCCCGTACGGCCGGTCTCCCGGGCCACCGCGCCGTCGAGATTGGCGAAGCCGAGCCGGGCCGCGAGCAGGACCGCGACCGGGAGCGCGGCGAGCGGTGCGGGCAGCAGTGCGAGGGCGGCGGCCGCGCCGCCCGCGCAGAGGACACCGGCGGCCGTGAGGGCGTCGGGGGAGACCCGGCGCCGGACCAGCACGCCGCGGACCCCGGCGAGCCGGGTTGCGTACCAGGGCTTGAGAGCGTAGAGGCCGTTCATGGGGAACAACTGTTCTCCGGCCGCCGGTTTTCCGTCATGTGGCGGATACTCAGATCGGAAATTGAGTACGCCCCCGGGCCGCCCGGTGCCAGGGTGAGCGCCATGCCCACGACGCCTTCCCACGACCCCGCCGAGCCCCCCGAGCCCTCCGACCGCGCTGAGCCCTCCGCCCCCGCCGAGCCCGCCCTTCTCCCGGCCGCCCCGCCCGTGCTCCTGCACACCTGGCAGCTCGGCCCGGCCGGTCTCGCCGAGATCCGCGAACTGCTGGACGAGGTCTTCGAAGGAGACTTCTCCGACGAGGACTTCGAGCACGGCCTCGGGGGCCTGCACGCCCTGGTCCGCGACCCCGGCGGCCGGCTGGTGGCACACGGTGCCGTGGTGATGCGGCGGGTGCTCCACGGCGGGCCCGCCGCCGACGGCGGGCACGGCGGGCACAGCGCCGGAGACGGGCGCAGCGCCGGGGACGGGGACGGGGGCGGACACAGTGCCGGGGACGGGCACGGCGGGCGCTGGTACCGCGTCGGATACGTGGAGAACATCGGCGTCCTGGCGGCGCTGCGCCGCCGGGGGATCGGCGGGTCGGTACTGGCCGCCCTCGAAGAAGTGGTGGCCGGGGCCTACGACTTCGGCGCGCTCTCCGCCTCCGAGGAGGGCGAGAAGCTCTACCGCTCCCGGGGCTGGCGCCCCTGGGGCGGCCGGATCCTCGGTGTCGGCCCCGGGGGCCTGGTCCGGCTGCCCGAGGAGGAGGGCTCGGTCTACGTCCGGGGCGGGATCCCGGCCCCGGAGGACGCACTGGCCTTCGACTGGCGCGACGGCGACGTCCTCTGACACCCGCCGGGCCCGGCTGCCGGGCCGGCAGCCGCGGCCGCCCGGACCTTCGCCTGCCCGTCCGGGACATTGCCGGACGTTCACCCCTTCGAGTGACTTCGAAGCCCGGCCGCACACCGCTGTGAGCTGCGGGTTCCATGATCTCCGTCTCAGATAGTAGGAAGTCCGACTACTTGTGGAGACAGGAGCGCGTCGCTGCCCTAACTTTGTAGAAGCCGAACGTCCCGCTCGATCCAGCGAAGGGCGGTCCGGGCTCGTGTCCCACCGGCAGGTGACCCCTGCGCGACACGCCCCCGCCCCCAATCGGCGCCCCTCCGGCATCCCCGTGATCCCCCAGGAGTCAACGCCATGTCCGCTGAGACCGCCCGCCCCGCCCGTGTCCGCCGCTCCCGCACCACCGAGTCCGACCGCCGCAACGCGGCCGCGGCCCTCCAGCGTGCGCTCGACCGCCGTGACAACGGCGGCGCCACGGGACACTGAGCCCCTTCCGCCCCCGGATCGCCGTCAACCGCCCCCGGAAAAGCCCCTGTCCAGCAGGTGGACACTCCGTGTCATGGGATGGGATGGCGAGTAGGGTTCCCCCATGCCCCGCAGCCTCAACATCGCAGTCATCCCCGGCGACGGCATCGGCAAGGAAGTCGTCGCCCAGGGACTCAAGGTCCTGACCTCCGTCCTCCCGCAGGACGTCAAGCTGGAGACCACCGAGTACGACCTCGGCGCCCAGCGCTGGCACCGCACCGGGGAGACCCTCCCGGACGCGGAGCTGGAGGCCCTCAAGGGGCACGACGCGATCCTCCTCGGCGCCATCGGCGACCCCTCCGTGCCCTCGGGCGTGCTGGAGCGCGGTCTGCTGCTCAAGCTGCGGTTCGCCTTCGACCACTACGTCAACCTGCGGCCGTCGAAGCTGTTCCCGAACACCGCGACGCCGCTGGCCGGCCGCCCCGAGATCGACTTCGTGGTCGTCCGCGAGGGCACCGAGGGCCCGTACACGGGCAACGGCGGCTCCCTGCGCACGGGCACGCCCGCCGAGGTCGCCACCGAGGTCAGCCTGAACACGGCGTACGGCGTCGAGCGCGTCGTCCGTGACGCGTACGAGCGCGCCAACGCCCGCCCCCGCAAGAAGCTGACGCTGGTCCACAAGAACAACGTCCTGGTCTACGCGGGCCATCTGTGGAAGAACATCTTCGACCGGGTGGGGCAGGAGTACCCCGAGGTCACCACCGACTATCTGCATGTCGACGCGGCGACGATCTTCTTCGTCACCCAGCCGGAGCGCTTCGACGTCATCGTCACCGACAACCTCTTCGGTGACATCCTCACCGACCTCGCCGCCGCCGTCACCGGCGGAATCGGCCTGGCGGCCTCCGGCAACATCAACCCGACGGGCGCTTTCCCGTCGATGTTCGAACCCGTCCACGGCTCCGCCCCCGATATCGCGGGGACCGGCAAGGCCGACCCGACGGCGACGATCCTCTCCGTCGCCCTCCTCCTGCGCCACCTCGGCTTCGACGCCGAGGCCGGCCGGATCGAGGAGGCCGCCTCGGCCGACCTGGCCGCCCGCGACGGAAGCTTCCGCACGACGGACGAGATCGGCGACGCGCTCGCGGTACGCGTAGCGGACTGACCCGACGAAGCCTCCAGAGCCGCCGGGTCGCACACAGCGCCCGGCGGCTCCTTCGTGCGGCCTCCGGGTGCCCCGCCTCCAGCCATCAGCAGGGGGGCCGCACACTCAGCCCGTACCACCCGTTTCGGGCGGCCGCCCCCTGGGGCGATAATCGAAACGGGCCGTGGTCCACGGGAATGCTCGGACGTCCTAGCACCGCATGCGGACGTCCCGGGCGGCGTGTGTGCGGTCCGCCAATCAAACGGTGAAGGAACTGCACTCATGACGATGCCCACGATCGAGCTGAAGCCCTCCGCTAATCCGCTGTCCGCGGCCGAGCGCGAGGCGATCCTGGCGGACCCGGGATTCGGCCGCCACTTCACCGACCACATGGTGACCATCCGCTGGACCGAGGGCCGCGGCTGGCACGACGCCCAGCTCACGCCGTACGCGCCGCTGTCCATCGACCCGGCCAATATGACCCTGCACTACGCGCAGGAGATCTTCGAGGGACTCAAGGCGTACCGCCGCCCCGACGGTTCCGTCGCCACCTTCCGCCCGGACGCCAACGCGGCCCGCTTCCAGGTCTCGGCCCGCAGGCTGGCCATGCCGGAGCTGCCCGTCGAGACCTTCGTCGCCGCCTGCGACGCCCTGGTCCAGGCCGACAAGGCATGGGTTCCCGAGCACGGCGGCGAGGCGTCGCTCTACCTCCGCCCGTTCATGATCGCGGCCGAGGTCGGTCTCGGGGTCCGCCCGGCCAACGAGTACCTCTTCATCGTCATCGCCTCCCCGGCCGGTCCGTACTTCCCCGGCGGGGTCGAGCCGGTCTCGGTCTGGCTCTCCGAGAACTACGTCCGTGCGGTCCCCGGCGGTATGGGCTTCGCCAAGACCGGCGGCAACTACGCCGCCTCCCTGCTGGCCCAGGCCGAGGCCGCCGAGGAGGGCTGCGACCAGGTCGTCTGGCTCGACGCGCTGGAGCACCGGTGGGTCGAGGAGATGGGCGGGATGAACCTGTACTTCGTCTACGGGAACAAGATCGTCACGCCCGCGCTGACCGGCTCCCTGCTCGCCGGGATCACCCGCGACTCCCTCCTCGCCCTCGCCGCCGACCTCGGTTACGAGGCGGAGGAGGGCCGGATCTCCACCGACCAGTGGCGGGCCGACGCCGAGAGCGGTGCCCTCACCGAGGTCTTCGCCTGCGGTACGGCCGCGGTCATCACCCCGGTCGGCCGGGTCAAGTCCGCGTCCGGCGAGTGGCTCCAGAGCGACGGCAAGCCCGGCGAGGTGACCCTGAAGCTCCGCAAGACGCTGCTGGGCATCCAGACCGGCACCGAGGCCGACGCGCACGGCTGGATGCACGACCTGGGCTGACCGGCCTCCCGCCGGGGCCGCCGGGCCCCCAAGTCCTGCCTCCCGCCGGGGCCGCCGGACTCGGGGGCGCCCGAGCGCGGGGGCGACGCCCTCCGGCGCTCCGGCCTCGGCCGGCCCGGGCCTGCGGCTGCCCGGCCCGGTTGCCCCGGCCCGGCCCGGGCCTGCGGCTCCGGCTCGTCACGCCTCGGCCCGCCCGTGGCCGGGCGGGCCGCTCCGGCTTCACCGGCCGGGCCCGCTCCCGCGGAAATGGCCATGCCCTCGTCCCCGCCCTCCGGCGAGGATGGGGGCATGGTCATTTCCGAGAACAGCGGCACTGAACGGCCCGTGCCCGCCGGACAGCCGAACCGTGCCGGGCAGCCGGAGCCGGGGGAGCCCGGCCGCGCCCCCGAAGACCCCGCTCCCACGGTGTCCGGCCCGGCGCGCGACCGTGAACTGGCCGAAGCGGCCGCGCTGCGCGACAGCGGGGATCCGGCGGCCCGTGAGGAGGCCCGCCGCAGGCTGGTGGCGCTCGCCGCCGGGCTGCCCGGCGACGCCGAGGTGGCGTACCACGCGGCCTGGGCCCATGACGTACTGGAACGCGAGGCCGAGGCGGTGCCGTACTACGAACGCGCCCTGGCCGCCACGGACCCGGCGCTCCCGCCGGACGACCGCTGCGAGGCGTATCTCGGGCTCGGCAGCACCTACCGGGTGCTCGGCCGGTACGAGGACGCCGAACGCACCCTGCGCGCCGGGGTCGCCGCCTTCCCCGGCCACGGCGGGCTGCGGGCCTTCCTCGGGATGGCCCTCTACAACACCGGCCGCCACGAGGAGTCCGTACGGCTGCTGCTCGAACTGCTCGTCCGGACCAGCGACGACCCCACCGTCCGGACCTTCGGCCGGGCCATCTCCTCCTACGCGGAGGATCTGAACCGGACGGTCTGAGCACCGGTCCCCGACGCGTCCGCCCGGCCGCACTCCGGCGGAACCGCCGTGCCCGCCTCGGCCCCCGCCGCCTCGGCCCGCGCCGCACCGGCCCCGCGCCGCCCCGGGCCGCTCGCGCGCACCCCTGAAAAGCAGGGCACCTTTTAGAGCAGTGCTCGAAAACATCTCCGTCATGCCTTCTCATCTCCATGCCCGCTGCTTAGAGTGATGCTCAAAAGGAGATGCCGATGTTCCGTATGCCGCCCGAGTGGGCGCCCCATGAGCGCACCTGGATGGCCTGGCCCGTCCCCAATACGACCTTCCCGGACGCCGCCGGGCTGGCGGAGGCCCGGCGCGCCTGGGCCGCGGTCGCCCGTGCCGTCCGGCGCTTCGAGCCCGTGACGGTGGTGGCCGGCCCCGGCGGGGGCGAGGAGGCGCGGGCCCTGCTCGGACCCGGTATCGAGGTGGTGGAGCGGCGGCTCGACGACGCGTGGATGCGCGACATCGGGCCGACCTTCGTCAGCGACGGCACCCGGCTCGCCGCCGTGGACTGGGTGTTCAACGGCTGGGGCGCCCAGGAGTGGGCCTTTTGGGAGCACGACCGGAAGATCGCCCGCGCGGTGGCGGAGTTGGCGGGTGTGCCCGTCCACGGCTCCCCGCTGGTCAACGAGGGCGGCGGGATCCATGTCGACGGCGAGGGCACGGTCCTGCTCACCGAGACCGTCCAGCTCGGCCCGGAGCGCAACCCGGGCTGGAGCCGCGAGCGGGTGGAGACCGAGATCCACGCCCGGCTCGGCACCAGCAAGGCGATCTGGCTGCCCCGGGGCCTGACCGCCGACTATCCGCCGTACGGCTACGGCACGCTCGGCCATGTCGACATCGTCGCCGCCTTCGCCGGACCCGGCGTGATCGTCGCCCACACCCAGCCGGATCCGGCCCATCCCGACCATGAACCCTGCGCCCGGAACGTGGAGTTCCTGCGGGGTTGCACCGATGCCAAGGGGCGCCCCTTCGAGGTGGTCGAGGTGCCCGCGCCGACCGCCGTGCACGGCGAGGACGGCGGCTGGGCCGACTACTCGTACATCAACCACTACGTCTGCAACGGCGGTGTGGTGCTCTGCGCCTTCGACGATCCGCGCGACGAGGAGGCGGCCGCCGTCTTCCGGCGGCTCTACCCGGACCGGGAGGTCGTGCTCGTCGACGCCCGGACGATCTTCGCGGGCGGTGGCGGGATCCACTGCATAACCCAGCAACAGCCCGCGGTGACGGGACACGCCGGGAGAGAATGACGCGGTGGACGGCCCACGGGCGTACGGAGGGGGCCGTTCACTCCAGTGGAGGTGAGTGAGCATGTCCCCAACCGCAGGCGGCTCCGGGGCGGTTGCCCCCGGCGGCACCGACCGGGCCGAGTTCGAGGCGGACACCCGGGCGCACCGGCAGTTGTACTGGACCACCGAGCCCGCCGAGCTGATCACCACCGTCACCGCGCATATCGCAGCGGGCCGGACACTGCTGGCCGGTGCCGGTGATGCCACCGACACCAGTACCGGCCCCGCCACGGACACGGCGGCGGACGGGAACGGGAACGCCGACAGGGACGGAGACGGGGACGGGGACGGCACCGCGGTCGCGGCCGCCCTCGCCGAGAGCCTGCTGCTCGTGGGCCGCACCGAACTCCTCGGCCGCCACGATCCGGCGGCGGCCCGTGCCGCCCTCCGGGAGGCCCGTGAGACGGCCGCGGCCGCCGGGGATCCGCTGCTGGAGGCGGCCGCCCTCGCGCTGCTGGCCCTGATCCCCGCCGACGGCCGGTCCGCGGAGGCGGCGGAGCCGTTCGCCCGGGCCCGCGCTCTGCTGGCCGCTCCCGGGGCCCGGCCCGAGGCAGCCGGGGTCCTCGACTGGCTGGACGCGGTGGAGGCCGAGCGGGCCACCCGCGACGGGGAGCACCACAAGGCGCTCCGGCTGGTCTCCCTCCTCGAAGGCGCCCGGGCCCGGTCCGAGGACCGCCCCTTCCCGCCGTGGCTCGACTGGTGCACGACGGCCCGGGTCGGCATCCTCAAGGGCCGGATCCAGCTCTCCGCGGGTCTGGTGGCGCAGGCCCGGCGGACCCTGCTCTACGCGATGGCGACCGTACGCCCCGACGACCACGGCCAGCGGTCCCTGATCTACGCGGGCCTCGCCGCCGTCGAGTGCGCCGACGGCCAGGCGTACGAGTCCTGCGGCTACGCCTGCCGTTCCCTGGAGCACATCGAGGCGGGCGGCGATGTGATGGGCGTCCGGGGGACCCTGGCGGAGTATCTGCACGACTCCTGTGTCCACGATCTGTACGACAGCCTCTCGCTCTCCCCGGCCGAACCTCCGGCCCCGGCCGACATCACCGCGGTCACCCGCGGGGGAACCGATGCCGGGGCGCGGATGCCGGAAGGGCCCCGGGGATCCGGTAGAACGTACGGGTGAATCACTTGCCGGGGGCGCCGATGGGGGCGCGCGCAACGGAACCGTCGGACGAAGGCGCCCGCAGGGCCGGGAGGTCCGGCCGGTGACCCCGCCCACCCGGCGGCGCAATATCGCCCCGCCCCGCGAAACCGTGTTCGCCGCTGCCATGGCGACCATCGCCGAACACGGCCTCGAAACGCTGACCATGGCCGGTCTCGGCCGGGACGTCGGCATGAGCAGCGGCCATCTCCTCTACTACTTCGGCACCAAGGACGAACTCCTGCTCCAGACGCTGGAGTGGAGCGAGGGACGGCTCGGCGCCGAGCGGGCCGCGCTGCTCTCCGGGCAGGCGCCCGCCGCCGGGAAGCTGGCCGGATATGTGGAGCTGTACGTCCCCGGCGGCCCGCGCGATCCGCACTGGACGCTCTGGCTGGAGGTGTGGACCCGCTCGGCCGGGGCGGCGGACACGGCCCGCGCCCGGCAGGCGGCGATCGAAGGCGCCTGGCACCGGGATCTGGTCGCGCTGCTCGCCGAGGGCATTTCGCACGGCGAATTCCGCCCGGTCGACCCGGACCGTTTCGCGGTCCGCCTGAGGGCTCTCCTGGACGGCCTGAGCGTCCATATCGCCGTCGGCCTCCCCGGCACGAGCCGCCCCCAAGCCCTCACCCACGTAACAGAGCACCTGACGGATTCCCTCCTGCTGCCCGAACCCGACAATTAGGGGCGCGAGAAAGGCGGCCAGGGGCGCGAGGAACTGCGCGAGCAACCAGAACCGGCGGAGGGCCGAACTCAACGATCATGAGAACGGCGCTCGCACCAGCAGGGGAACGCAACGCACGCAAGTAGGCGCGATCGTTGCCGCCGCAACCCTTGTCGGCCCCCGGGCCCTCCGGGACGGTGCTGCCCATGCGCCAAGGCCACTGGAAGAAGATCTGGATCGGCTCCGCCGGGAACCTCGTCGAATGGTTCGACTGGTTCGTCTACGCCAGCTTCGCGACCTACTTCGCCGGCGCCTTCTTCCCCGAGGGCAACGACACCGCCAAGCTCATGAACACCGCGGGCATTTTCGCCGTCGGCTTCTTCATGCGGCCGGTCGGCGGCTGGCTGCTCGGCCGGGTCGCCGACCGGCGGGGGCGGAAGACGGCGCTGACCCTCACCGTCACCCTGATGTCCGCGTCCGCCGTGCTGATCGCCGCCGCCCCGACCTACGCGGTCGCCGGATACGGCGGCGCGGCCGTCCTGCTGGTCGCCCGGCTGCTCCAGGGGCTCTCTGTCGGCGGCGAGTACGCGGC
Source organism: Streptomyces sp. NPDC003691 (assembly GCF_053981115.1). Classification (NCBI taxonomy): domain Bacteria; kingdom Bacillati; phylum Actinomycetota; class Actinomycetes; order Kitasatosporales; family Streptomycetaceae; genus Streptomyces; species Streptomyces sp. NPDC003691. Next base: position 18,199 of record NZ_JBSFNQ010000095.1, read on the forward strand.
CAGCGCCACCTATCTCACCGAGGCGTCCGCGCCCGGCCGCCGCGGTCTGGCCTCCAGCTTCCAGTACGTCTCCATGACCGCGGGCCAGATCCTGGGCCTGGGGATCCTGCTGGTCCTCCAGAGCACCATGTCCGATGCGGCCCTGCACTCCTGGGGCTGGCGCATCCCGTTCGTCGTCGGCGCGCTGGGCGCCGCGGTCGTGTTCTATCTGCGGCGCGAGATGCTGGAGACGGAGGTCTACGAGCAGAGGGACGACGGTGCCGCGGAGAACGGCACGGTCCGGGCGCTGCTGGCCCACAAGCGGGAGGCGTTCCTCGTGGTCGCGCTCACCATGGGCGGGACCGTGGCCTATTACACGTACACCACCTACCTTACGAAGTACCTCTCCAACTCCGCGGGACTCTCCAAGCAGACCGCGACCCTGGTCTCCTTCTGCGCGCTGATCGTCTTCGCCTGTCTCCAGCCGCTCGCGGGTGCCCTCTCCGACCGGATCGGCCGCCGCCCGCTGCTGATCACCTTCGCCCTGGGCTCCACCCTCCTCACCGTCCCGATCATGACGATGCTGAAGCACGCGGGCTCCTTCTGGCCCGCTTTCGGGCTTGCCCTGCTCGCCCTGGTGGTGATCACCGGCTACACCTCCATCAACGCCTGTGTGAAGGCGGAGCTTTTCCCGACCGGGATCCGGGCGCTGGGTGTCGCCCTGCCGTACGCCGTCGCCAACGCCCTCTTCGGCGGTACGGCGGAGTACGTGGCGCTCTGGTTCAAGGACTCCGGCGCCGAGTCCGGGTACTACTGGTACGTCGCGGGCTGTGCCGCGGTCTCCCTGGTCGTCTATCTCACGATGCGGGAGACCCGGGACATCGACCTCGCCACGGTCGGCAAGGAGCGGACCACCGGTCCGGAACCGCGGCCGGTCCCGGCACCGGCGGGCGGTCCCGCATCGTGAGACGCCGGGGCGGCCCGCCGGGAGGCTGTGGCACCATGCGACCGTGCCTACTCTCGCCATGATTATCGGCAGCAGGCGCGCCGGTCCGCAGTGAAGGCCCCGTACGTATCCCGTACGACGCCGCCACCGTGTCCCCAGACCCGCGCGCAGACCTCTCGCATTCGCGAGGGGTTTTTTTGATTCTCCACCCCGGTTCCGGCCCCACCCACCGCCGGAAACGGACAGCGCGAGAGGATAGGGACAAGTGGATCCAGAAGTTCCGGGAGCCACGCATTCGACAGGAGCAGAACCAGCCATGACGACGAAGCCGACGGTGGACGACAGCTTCCACGTCTTCGACACCACACTCCGCGACGGCGCACAGCGCGAGGGCATCAACCTCACCGTCGCGGACAAGCTGACCATCGCCCGTCACCTGGACGAGTTCGGCGTGGGGTTCATCGAGGGCGGCTGGCCGGGCGCCAACCCCCGGGACACCGAGTTCTTCGCCCGGGCCCAGCAGGAGATCGACTTCAAGAACGCCCAGCTGGTGGCCTTCGGCGCCACCCGCCGGGCCGGGTCGACCGCCGCCGCCGACCCCCAGGTGCAGGCGCTGCTCGCCTCCGGCGCGCCCGTGATCACCCTGGTCGCCAAGGCCCATGACCGCCATGTCGAACTGGCGCTCCGCACCACCCTCGACGAGAACCTCGCGATGGTCCGGGACACCGTCTCCCACCTCCGGGAGCAGGGCCGCCGGGTGTTCGTCGACTGCGAGCACTTCTTCGACGGCTACCGCGCCAACCCGGCCTACGCCAAGGCCGTCGTCCGCGCCGCCGCCGAGGCCGGCGCCGATGTCGTCGTGCTCTGCGACACGAACGGCGGCATGCTGCCCGCCCAGATCCAGGCCGTCGTCGCCACCGTCATCGCCGACACCGGCGCCCGGCTCGGCATCCACGCCCAGGACGACACGGGCTGCGCCGTCGCCAACACCCTCGCCGCCGTCGACGCGGGCGCCACGCATGTCCAGTGCACCGCCAACGGCTACGGCGAGCGCGTCGGCAACGCCAACCTCTTCCCGGTCGTCGCCGCCCTGGAGCTGAAGTACGACAAGCGGGTCCTGCCCGAGGGCGCGCTGGCCGAGATGACCCGCATCTCCCACGCCATCGCCGAGGTCGTCAACCTCACCCCCTCCACCCACCAGCCCTATGTGGGTGTCTCCGCCTTCGCCCACAAGGCCGGACTGCACGCCTCCGCCATCAAGGTCGACCCTGACCTCTACCAGCACATCGACCCCGAGCAGGTCGGCAACACCATGCGGATGCTGGTCTCCGACATGGCGGGCCGCGCGTCCATCGAGCTGAAGGGCAAGGAGCTGGGCATCGACCTGGGCGGCGACCGCGAGCTGGTCGGCCGGGTCGTCGAGCGGGTCAAGGAGCGCGAGCTCCAGGGCTACACCTACGAGGCCGCCGACGCCTCCTTCGAGCTGCTGCTGCGCGCCGAGGCCGACGGGCGGCCCCCGCGCTACTTCCGCACCGAGTCCTGGCGCGCCATCGCGGAGGACCGCCCGGACGGCAGCCACGCCAACGAGGCCACCGTGAAGCTCTGGGCCAAGGGCGAGCGGATCGTCGCCACGGCCGAGGGCAACGGGCCGGTGAACGCCCTGGACCGCGCCATGCGGGTCGGCCTGGAGCGCATCTACCCGCAGCTCGCAAAGCTTGAGCTGGTGGACTACAAGGTCCGCATCCTGGAGGGCCGCCACGGCACCGAGTCCACCACCCGGGTCCTGATCACCACCGGTGACGGCAAGGGCGAGTGGGCCACGGTCGGCGTCGCGGAGAACGTGATCGCCGCCTCCTGGCAGGCCCTGGAGGACGCGTACACCTACGGACTGCTGCGCGCCGGAGTCGAACCGGCGGAGTAGCCGCCCGCGGGGCCGGACACCCCGCCCGCGCCCGGACACCGGCGAAAGTCGGCCAATGTCCGGGCCGGCGGGAGTGGGTGGGTAGTGCACGGGGATACGCTCCCCGGCTGTCCCACCGTGATCGTTCCGGCGGCTCCGGAGCACACCGCGGCCCCGGCATGAGCAAAGGCGTCCCCGTATGCGAGTCCTCGCCCCCGTCTCCTTCGAGCATGTCCTGACCACCTTCAACCGGGAGCATCCCTATGTCCCGGACGAGGCGGGCAACACCAACGACGACGCCGAGGAGAACCTCTGCCACGCCCAGCTCGAACTGGGCCACTGGCACCATGTGCGGCTCGACCGCTCCGAGGTGCTGGACGTGGTCCTGCCGTGGCATACGGGGGAGTACGGCGAGACCGAGCTGATCGCGCCGGAGGGGACGACGGTCGCGGCGGCCGTGGCCCGGCTGCGGGCGCTGGGGGAGTCGTACCGGCGCGGGAACCCGGACTGCGCGGCCCGGCTGGCGCACCACGCCAAGGCGCCGATGACCCCGGTGTATCTGTCGGCCCGGGCCGTCCCGGGGCCGGACTACGAGCGGCTGGCGGTACGGGAGGGGCTGATCCACCTGGACGGGCTGCACCGGATGCTGGCCTGGGAGCTGTCCGGACGGCTCGCCGGGGGCGCGGTGGTGGAGGCGTATATGGCGAGCGCCGCCCGGAGCCATGTCGGCCAGGTCCGGACGGCGCTGGACACCACGGGGGAGGGCGTCAGCGGGCGCTGACGAACGCCTTCCAGGCGGCGGGGGCGACGGTCAGCATCGGCCCGTCCTGGACCTTGGAGTCCCGGATATGGACGGCGGCGGAGTGGGCCGCGATCTCGACGCAGTCCCCGCCCTGGTCGCTGCTATAGCTGGACTTGTACCAGTCGTAGGCGACCTCGACGCAGTCCCCGCCCTCGTCGCCGCTGTAGCTCGACTTGCGCCACTCGTAGGCGACTTCGACGCAGTCCCCGCCCTGGCTGCCGCTATAGCTCGACTTGAACCAGATCATGTCTCTCCTAGCAACGCGTCCAGAAAGTCCATGCTCTCCCCGGGGGAGAGGGCCTGTGAACGCAGCATCCCATACTTCGTCAGAAGCACACTGGCTTCGTCGGGATCATCGACCAGGAAGCTCACCCGCTGCCCTTCCACATAGGCGAGTTGGTCGTGGTCCGGGGTCTCCAGCAGCACCATGGGGCCGGCCAGCCCGGCATGGCGTTCGGTCCGGGTCGGCATGATCTGGAGCCCCAGAAAGGGCAGTTCGGCGATTTGCCGTAGGTGTTGGTTCTGGGCGCGGAGCACTCGCTCACCGCCGACCGGGCGGTAGAGGATGGACTCCTCCAGCAGGAAGTTGAGCATCGGCCGGGGCTTCCGCCGGAGCAGCTCCTGTCGCTCCAGTCTGGCCAGGACCCACTCCTCCAGCTCGTCTTCGTCCAGCGGTGGATAGAGATTGGAGAAGACCGCCCGCATGTAGTCGGCGGTCTGGAGCAGCCCCGGAACCACCTGGTTCTGATACGAGAGCAGGTTCAGGGCCTCCTGTTCGTAGTCCACGAACTCCTGGGCGAAGAGCGGAAAGCGCTCCCGAGGCGGGACGTTCTTCACCCCGGAGGCCAGGGCCCCCTTCGTATGGAGCAGCTCGTCCAGCCGCTCCGCGAGGTCCAGCTTCAGTGCCCTGCGCCCCTGTTCGATGGAGGCGATGGTTTCGATGTCGAGTTCGAGTGCCTCGGCCAACTGGGCCTGGGTGTACCCCGCGGCCTTTCGCAGGGTGGCCAGTTGCGCTCCGAGGACGTGCCATGAGGTGCCCCGCTTGGGGCGTTTCGCGGTTTGCATGTTGGCTTCCTTGCCCACCACGGCACGCGATCGACCGGATACTGCGCGTACAAAAAAACTGTACGAGTGCGGTACGGGTCCCGACGGACCCCGGATACGACAGAGCGCGTCCACCCCGGCCGGGGCGAGGACGCGCTTCTGTCGGTGCGGAGCCGTGCGGTGCGAGCGGCTCGTCAGCTCTTCTTGATGGCGGAGATGTCGAGGTTGAGCTTCACCTTGTCGCTGACCATCACGCCGCCGGTCTCCAGGGCCGCGTTCCAGGTCAGGCCCCACTCGGAGCGCAGGATGGTGGCGAAGCCCTCGAAGCCGACGCGCTCGTTGCCGTAGACGTCGGTCGCGGTGCCGTTGAACTCCAGGTTGATGGTGAGCGGACGGGTGACGTCCTTGATGGTGAGGTCGCCGATGATCCGGTAGTTGTCGCCGCCGGCCGCCTCGGCGCGGGTGGAGCGGAAGGTCATCAGGGGGAACTTCTCGGCGTCGAAGAAGTCGGCGCTGCGGAGGTGGTTGTCGCGGTCCTCGATACCGGTGTCGATGCTGGCGATCCGGACGTCGATGCTGGCGCTGGACTGCTCCGGGTCGGCACCGTTCAGGACGAGCGTGCCCTCGTAGTCGTCGAAGCCGCCGCGGACGTTGGTGACCATCGCGTGCCGGACCTGGAAACCGATCTGGCTGTGCGCCGGGTCGATCACGTACTCGCCGGTCAGGGCCGCCAGGGCGGGGTCCACGGGGGCGGCGGACTCGGTGGCGTCGGACTTGCGGTTGAAGATGCCCATGACGGACTCCTGAGAGGGGGGTGGGAACGGGGTTGTTTAAGGTTCAACGAGAACGACTGTAGCGACATTCCGTTTAATCTTCAACATCTTCTGCGGGGTTCACCCGAACGGCCCTCCGGGGCAGGCTCCGGGTGGAAGGCAAGCGCTTTCAGTATCGGCGCGGGGCCCGTTGTCGGCCCGGCGACACCCTGCTAGCGATGGGTGCGCCCCCTCTACGCCCCCGGAGGTACTCCTATGCCCCAGCCGCCTGTGCCCCAGCCGCCCCGGCCCTGGTCCCGCCGGTCCTTCGTCGCCGCCGCCGCGGGATTAGCCGGGGCTGCCGGGGCCCTCGCCGCCCTCCCGCCCGCCGCCGCCGCGGACCCGGCGCCCCCGGACCCGTCGCCTCCGGACCCGTACACCCCCCTCCGCCGCCGCTGGCTGGAGATCACCCTCGGCACCGGCTACGACCCCGCCGCCGAGCCGTACGCCGCCCGGATCGCCGAAACCGCCCGGCTCGCCGCCGCCCACCGCGCCGCCATGGCCCCCGGCCCCGGCTCCCTCTGGCCCGACCTTCCCTTACTCCCGCCCGCGCCGCCGTCCGGGATCACCCGCAGCCTCGCCCGCCTCTGGACCATGGCCCAGGCGTACGCGTACGGCACCGGCGACGGCCCCGGACTCCTCGCCGACACCCTCCACGGCCTCGGCCACCTCACCGCCCTCGCCTTCCACCCCGGCGCCGAGCCCCACGGCAACTGGTGGGAGTGGCGCATCGGCAGCCCCCGCCTCCTGATGGACCTGGTCGCCCTCCTCCACGACCACCTCGCCGCCGACACCGTCGCCACCGCCTGCGCCACCGTCGACCACTTCGTCCCCGACACCCTGCTCGCCGACTACTCCGGCGTCTCCACCGGCGCCAACCGGGTCGACCTCTGCCGCTCCACCGCCCTCCGAGGCGTCCTCGGCCGGGCCCCGGACCGGATCGCCCGCGCCCGCGACGCGCTCTCGCCGGTCTTCCCGTACGTCACCGAAGGCGACGGCCTCTACGCCGACGGGTCCTTCGTTCAGCACACCCGCGTCCCCTACACCGGCACCTACGGACAGGTCCTGCTCGACGGGCTCGCCCGCCTCTTCGCCCTGCTCGACGGCTCCCCCTGGGAGATCACCGACCCGGCCCGCCGGAACATCGCCGAGAGCGTCGACCGGGCCTTCGTCCCGCTGATCCACCAGGGGCTGATCATGGACAGCGTCAACGGGCGGGCGGTCAGCCGGGGCCTCGCCCGCGACGACGAACGCCGCATCCCGCGCGGCGACCACTTCCACGGGCACGCCGTGATCGCCGCCATCGCACTGCTCGGCCGCAGTGCCCCCGCCGCCGACCGGGACCGCTGGCACGGACTCATCAAGGGCTGGGCCGCCCGGGACACGGCAGACTCCCTCCTCACCGCGCCCCAGTTCGGCACCGCCGATCTCGCCCGGCTCGCCGCGGCCGCCACCGCCCCGGTCCCGGCCGTATCCCCGCCCACCGGACACACCCTCTTCGCCGCCATGGACCGGGCCGTGCACCGCCGCCCCGGCTGGACCGTGAACATCGCCCTGGCCTCGGACCGCACCGCTTACTACGAATGCGGCAACGGCGAGCATCCGCGCGGCTGGCACACCGGCGCGGGCCTGCTCCTCTGGTGGCCCGCCGACACCCTCGGCGACCAGTACACCGACTGGTTCTGGCCCACCGCCGACCCCTACCGGATGCCCGGCACCACCGTCTCCACGAAACGCCTCGCCGACAACGAGGGCGGCGAATGGGGCGCGCCCCGGCCCGCCGCCCGCTGGGCCGGGGGCGCCACCGACGGCACGTACGCCGCGATCGGGCAGTCCCTGGAGGGCCTCGGCTCCACCCTCCGGGCCCGCCAGTCCTGGTTCTGCGCCGACGACGCCGTCGTCTGCCTCGGCGCGGGCATCACCTGCACCGACGGCGTACCCGTGGAGACCGTGATCGACCACCGCAATCTCGGCGCCGCCGGCCGGGCCCGCTTCCGGTACGGCGCCCGCTGGGCGCATCTGGCGGGCCACGGCGGCTGGGTCCTGCCCGACGGCACCCGCACCCTGCGCACCCTGGCCGAGGACCGCACCGGGGCCTGGGCCGATATCAACACCGGAGGCAGCCCCGAACGGGCCACCCGCCGCTACCGCACCCTCTGGCTGGACCACGGGACCGACCCCGTCGACGCCTCGTACCGCTACCTCCTGATGCCCGGGGCGAGCGCCGCCCGGGTCGCCGCCCGCGCCGCCGACCCCCGCTGGCTGCGGGTCCTCGCCAACGACGCCCGCTGCCAGGCGGTGGCCATTCCCTCCCTGGGCCTGACCGCCGCCAACTTCTTCGCCCCCGGCACGGCCGGACCGCTGACCGCCTCCGCGCCCGTGAGCGTCCTCGTCCGGGAGGACGGCAGCGGCGGCGCCACCCTCCATCTCGCGGATCCGGAACGCTCCGCCGCCCCCGTAGAGATCGTCTGGCGGCGGCCCGCCCGCGCCGTCACGGCCCATGACCCCGCGATCGAGGTCCTCGCCACCGGCAGGGCCGTTCGGCTGAGACTCCGCACCGGGACGGCGGGCACCAGCCGGGGCTGCCGGGTGACAGCGGACTGAACGGATTGTGTAAGTCCTACAAACAACAGTGGGCTGCGGCTGGCAACTGGCGCGGTCGGTGAAATCCTTCTGTGCGAGAGTCACAGGAGAATCGGCCCGAGACTGTACGGAGTCAACGGCAGAGTTTTCTCGGCGCTGTCCGTAGGGTCGATACATGACCGTTGTCGACGAGACCCCCAGCGAGCCCACCGACGCACGCGGGCGCGTGGCCGAGCTGCACGATCTCCGGGAGCGGGCGGTGCGCGGCCCGAGTGACCGGGCGACCGAGGCGCAGCACGCCAAGGGGAAGCTGACCGCTCGTGAGCGGATC
>NZ_JBSFNQ010000096.1:0-24778 GCF_053981115.1 Streptomyces sp. NPDC003691
GCCCGGCCCGGAGTCCGCTCCCGGGTCCGTACCCGCGACCGCGCCCGGCCCGGAGTCCGCTCCCGGGTCCGTACCCGCGACCGCGCCCGGCCCGGAGTCCGGGCGGCTGCTGGGCGGCCGCTACCGGCTGGTGGCCCGGCTCGGGCACGGCGGTATGGGCACCGTCTGGCGGGCTCATGACGAGGTCGTGGACCGGCGGGTCGCCGTCAAGGAGCCCCGGGTGCCCGGGAACCTCGGTGCCGCCGAACGCGAGACGCTGGCGCTGCGGATGCGGCGGGAGGCCAGGGCCGCCGCCCGGATCGGGCATCCGGCCGTGGTCACCGTCCACGATGTCGTCGTCGAGGACGGAAAGCCCTGGCTGGTCATGGAGCTGGTGCCGGGGCGGTCGCTGGGGGCCCGGCTGGCGGAGGGGACGCTCGACGTCCGCGAGGCGGCCCGGATCGGGCTCGCCGTGCTGGGCGCGCTCGACGCCGCCCACGAGGCCGGGGTGCTGCACCGCGATGTGAAGCCCGACAACATCCTGCTCGCGCCCCGGGATCCGGGACGGCCGGGGTACGAGGGCGAACCTCAGGGGTACGACGGCGAGCCGGACCACGGTCCCGCCGAGCGGGTCGTGCTCACCGATTTCGGCATCGCCCGGGTCGAGGGCGAGCAGGGGCTCACCGAGACGGGGGCGTTCGTCGGCTCGCCCGAGTACATCGCCCCCGAGCGGGTGCGGGGAGAGCGGCCCGGCCCGGCGTCGGACCTGTGGTCCCTCGGTGTCGTGCTGTACACGGCCGTCGAGGGCGTGTCGCCGTTCCGCCGGTCGAACGCCGCCGCCACCCTCCAGGCGGTGGTCTCGGCCGAACCGCCCGCGCCGTCCCGCGGCACCGGGCCCTTCGGACCGCTGGTGCTCCGCCTGCTGAACAAGGACCCGGCCCTGCGGCCGGACCGGGCGGAGGTCCGGCGGACCCTGGAGTCCCTGGCCCGGCCCCCGCGGCCGGTACCCCTGCCGCAGGCCCCGTACCCGGGGTTCGGCGCGCCCCTCGCCCCCGGCGCCGGCCCGGCCGCCCCCGGTGCCACTCCGCCCGCGGTCCCCGGTTTCGGCCCCGCCGGGCCGCCCGCCGCGGCCGCCCCGGTCACCGCCGGGAGCGGCGGCCCGGGCCCCGGCCCCGTACCGGCCCCGCGCCGCCGCCGCGCGGTGTGGTTCGCGGCCGTCGGCGGGGTGCTCGCCCTGGCGGCCGCCGCGGCCCTGGTGGTGACGGACCCGTTCGGCGGCGGCGACGGGACGGGGCTCCCCGGCGGCTGGGAGGTGCGCAACGACCGCGAGGTCCTCTCCGCCTCGGTGGCCGTGCCCTCCGACTACCGGCGCGCCCAGCACCCCAGCGACGCCCGGGTGACGTACTACGACCCCAGCGGGGTTTTCGAAGTCGGCCTCGAAAAGGTCGAGACGGCCGAACAGAAGGGCGGGCGCACCCCGACCCCGGCGGCCTGGCGGGAGTTCTACGAACGCGGCGGCAAGGACGGCCGGGACTTCAAGGCACAGCGGGTGACCGTCACCGAGCACAGGCACCAGGGTGCCGAAGCCTTCGACTCGACCCTCACCTATCTCCCCTACTACTCCGCGGCGAGGGAAGAGGAGGAGGTGCGGTTCCGCCGCCAGGAACGCGTCGTCGTCACCGGCGGCGGGGCGGGCGGCTCCGGGGCGCGGGTGTACTGGCTGCTGCGGGTCTCGGGACCGGCCGAAGGCTGGGCGGCGAAGGAGGGCGACCGGCTTTTCGACACCATCACCGGCCATCTGCGGATCGAAGGGCTCTAGCCGGTGCCCGCGGGCGATCGCGGGGGCACTGCAACCTCCGCCTCACCGGCCAAATTTTCGAACAAGCCGCTGATCAGGACTTATGTGCCAGTCATTACTGGCGCGATGGTACGGGTCCGGCCAAAGCTGTTACCGACGGGTACCCAAAGGTGTTCCGGAGGCATACGCTCGGCCTCATGAAGGACGCGAAGGCCCCGGCCGCCCCCCTCGGCACCAACCCCAGAGCCGCCGCACCGGCCGGCGCCCGTACCGCCGCTGACGTGGTCACCCCCGAGGTGGTCGCCCGGCTGACCCACGGGGTCGCCGGCTCCGGCCGGACGGCCAACCACAGCCCCTTCACCGGCGAGAAGCTGGCCGATCTGCCCGAATCCACGCCCGCGGATGTGGCGGCGGCCTTCGCCCGGGCCCGGGCCGCCCAGCCCGGCTGGGCCGCGGTCCCGGTCCGGACCCGCGCCGCCGTCCTGCTCCGCTTCCACGATCTGGTGCTGGCGCGGCAGGCCGAGGTCCTCGACCTCATCCAGCTGGAGACCGGCAAGGCCCGGCTCCACGCCCACGAGGAGATCCAGGCCGTCACGGTCGCCGCCCGCCACTACGGCCGCCGGGCCGCGTCCTATCTCCGGCCCCGCCGCCGTGCGGGCGTGGTGCCCGTCCTCACCAAGACCACCGAACTGCGCCAGCCGCGCGGTGTCGTGGGCCAGATCGCGCCCTGGAACTACCCCCTGGAACTCTCCGTCGGCGATGCGCTGCCCGCCTTCGTCTCGGGCAATGCCGTCGTCATGAAGCCCGACACCGAGACCGCGCTGACCGCCCTGTGGGCGCGTGAACTGCTGGTCGAGGCGGGTCTGCCGGAGGCGGTCTTCCAGGTCGTCATCGGCGAGGGCCCGGTGGTCGGACCCGAGGTGGTCCGCCACGCCGACTACGTCTCCTTCACCGGCTCCACCCGCACCGGCCGCGAGGTCGCCCGGGGCGCCGCGGATCGGCTGGTGGGCTGCTCCCTCGAACTCGGCGGCAAGAACGCCATGCTCGTACTGCACGACGCCGATGTGGAGCGGGCCGCGGCGGGCGCCGTCCGCGCCTGCTTCTCCTCCGCCGGACAGCTCTGCATCTCCATCGAGCGGTTGTACGTCCACGAGTCGGTCGCCGATGCCTTCCTGGAGCGGTTCACCGCCCGGACGAAGGCGATGCGCCTCGGCAACTCCCTGGCGTACGGAGCCGAGATGGGCTCGCTGGCGGGGGAGCGGCAGCTCGAAACCGTGGTCCGCCATGTCGACGAGGCCGTCGCCAAGGGCGCGACCGTCCTGGCGGGCGGGGTCGCCAGGCCCGATATCGGCCCGCTGTTCTACGAGCCGACCATCCTCGAAGGCGTCGGGGAGCCGATGGCGGTCTGCGCCGAGGAGACCTTCGGCCCGGTGGTCTCCGTCTACCGCTTCTCGGACGAGGACGAGGCCGTCGAGCGCGCCAACGCCACCCCGTACGGCCTCAATGCCAGCGTCTGGACCCGGGACGGCCGGCGGGGCCATGCCGTCGCGGCCCGGCTCCGTACCGGCACGGTCAACATCAACGAGGGATACGCCCCCGCGTACGGCAGTGTCCAGTCCCCGATGGGCGGCATGAAGGACTCCGGTCTGGGGCGGCGCCACGGCTCCGAGGGCATCCTCAAGTTCACCGAGGCACAGACGGTCGCCCAGCAGCGGGTGATGCCGATGGGCCCGGCGTTCGGGATGGACGACGAGAAGTACGCGGCGCTGATGAGCCGTTCGCTCAGGCTGATGAAGGCGTTCGGGCTGCGCTGACCGGCGCCGCCCGGCCGCGCGCCCGCGCCGTCGCGGGCCCGTTCCCCACCTTCGTACGGAGGAGAGCACCATGCCCGCGGTACCCCCTGCCCGCGCCGCCGCGACCGCCGCCGGTGACGCTGGTGACGAGGCCTACGACTACGACGTGGTCGTCGTCGGCTCCGGCTTCGGCGGGGCGGTCTCGGCGCTCCGCCTCACCGAGAAGGGCTACCGGGTCGGGGTCCTCGAAGCGGGCCGCCGCTTCACCCGCGAGAGCCTCCCCAGGAACTCGTGGGACCTGCGGAACTTCCTGTGGGCCCCGGCGCTCGGCCTCTACGGCATCCAGCGCATCCATCTCCTGGGGAAGGTGATGGTGCTCGCGGGCGCCGGGGTCGGCGGCGGGTCCCTGAACTACGCCAACACCCTCTATGTCCCGCCCGCCGCCTTCTTCCGGGATCCGCAGTGGAAGGACATCACCGACTGGGAGGGCGAGCTGCGGCCGTACTACGACCAGGCCCGCCGGATGCTCGGTGCCCGGCTGAACACCACGACGACGGCGGCGGACGTCCATCTGAAGGCCACGGCCGAGGCGATGGGCATCGGCGACACCTTCCATATGGCGCCGGTCGGCGTCTTCTTCGGCGACGGCCACGACGGTCACGACGGCGCTCCCGCGCCCGGATCGGAACCCGCGCCCGCGCCGGGGCCGGGGCCCGGGCCCGCGGAGGCGGCCGGTCCGGTGGGCGGGACCGCCCATGACGGCCGGGCCGCCGCGGACGGCCCGGCCGGTGGGCACGGCGGTACCGGGCACGGCGGCACCGGGCAGGGCGGCAGCGGCCGCGGGGTACGGGCGGCGCCCGGCGAGGAGGCGGCCGACCCCTACTTCGGCGGAGCCGGGCCCACCCGCCGCGCCTGCGTCCAGTGCGGCGAGTGCATGACCGGCTGCCGCCACGGCGCCAAGAACACCCTCAACGAGAACTACCTCCATCTCGCGGAGCGCGCCGGGGCCGTCGTCCACCCCATGACCACCGTCGTCGGCCTCGGCGAGGACGGGTACGGCGGCTACTCCGTGGCCACCGTCCCCACCGACCGGCGCCGCCGGGGGCCGGGGCGGGTCTTCCGGGCCCGCCGGGTCGTCGTCGCGGCCGGGACCTACGGCACCCAGTTGCTGCTGCACCGGATGAAGGACACCGGGGAGCTGCCGCGGCTGTCGCGGCGGCTGGGCGAGCTGACCCGTACCAACTCCGAGGCGGTGGTGGGGGCGCAGACCGACGACCGGCGCTACCGCGCACGCCATGGCGCGCCGCGCGTGGACTTCACCCGCGGGGTGGCCATCACCTCGTCCGTCCACCCCGACGAGCACACCCATATCGAACCCGTGCGGTACGGGCGGGGCTCCAACGCCATGGGGTTGCTGACGACCTTCCAGGTGCCCTACCGCCCGGGCGCCGGGCGGCCCCGGTTCGGCCGCGGCCGGGTCGCGGGCTGGCTCGGCCGGATGGTCCGCCATCCGGTGACGGCGCTCCGCTCGCTCTCGTACCGCCACTGGTCGGAGCGGACCCTCATCTGGCTGGTGATGCAGTCGGTGGACAACTCCCTCACCGCCTACCGCAAACCCTCCGGTCTCGGAAAGGGGCTGCTGACCGCCCGGCAGGGGCACGGCGCGCCCAATCCGACGCAGCTGGCGGTGGCCACCCGGGCGGCGAGCGTGCTCGCCGACGAGATCAACGGCTTCGCCGGGTCGAACGTCGGCGAACTGATGGGCACCCCGCTGACCGCGCACTTCCTGGGCGGCTGTCCGATCGGCGCGGACGCGGAGTCGGGTGTGATCGACCCGTACCACCGGCTCTACGGCCACCCCGGGATCTCCGTCGTCGACGGCGCGGCCGTCACCGCGAACCTCGGGGTCAACCCCTCCCTGACGATCACCGCGCAGGCCGAGCGGGCGATGTCGTTCTGGCCGAACCGCGGCGAGCGGGATCCGCGCCCGGCCCAGGGGGAGCCGTATCTCCGGCCGGAACCGGTGGCCCCGCGGGCGCCCGCGGTACCGGAGGGGGCGTTCGGCGCGCTGAGGCTGCCGTTCCTGGGAGTGCCGGTGGTTCCGCCGCGGGCCGGAGCCGGGCCGGTGGGAACGGTTCCGGCCGACACCGGGCCGTCCGGAACCTGGCCCACCGGTACCGAGGCGGCCGGTACCGGGCGGGCAGAGGGGCCCGGGGCCGGGGCCTGAAGGCCGCGGGGGCCCGAGCCGGTTCCCGCCGTACGCCCCGGCTGCTCCGGCACTCCGCCGGTATCCGGCCGCAGGCGTACGGAGGGGCCGCTGCGCCCCCCTCCGAGCGCAGCGGCCCCTCCGGGTCGCGTGGATCGCCCGCCGGGCCGCCCGGTCGGCGGACGGTCAGGCGGACGGTCGGGTTCAGGCGGTCGCGTCGCCCCGGCGGCGCTTCAGCGCGAAGACCACACCCGCACCGGCGAGCACGGCGACACCGCCGACGACCCCGATGACGGGGAGCGCGTCGGAGGAGCCGGTCGCGGCCAGGTTGCCGGTCACCGGCACGTCCTTACGGCCGCCCTGGGGTTCGGAGCCGTTGCCGGAGCCGGGCTTGCCGGGCTTGTTCGGCTTGCCCTTGCCGGGCTTGCCCTCGGCGTCGCCGCCGCCGCCCGGCTTGCTGCCCGCCGCGAGGATCGCGAACTCGTAGTCCATCGGCAGACCGATGATGCAGTTGTTCTTCTCGTCGTACTGGACGCCGAGAGTCATCAGGAACGCCGTCCCGGCGGGGGCCTTGCCGTCGACCTTCAGCCGCAGCTCCAGCTCGGCGTACTCGCCGGCCTTCAGCTGGTCGGTGTCGCCGAGGTAGGCCGCGTCGATGTCCACGTCCTGCCAGGTGCCGCCGTACTTGGCCTGGAGGGTGACGTACTTGATGATCTCGTCGAAGTCGTCGCCCGTGTACGCCTCGACCAGCAGGTACGTCGTGACCGACTCCAGCGCCCGGTCGGAGTCGTTGGCGACGCGGTAGGTGAAGTTCTGCCAGCCGCTGCCCGCGACGACCTTCGACGGGAGCCCGCGGAGGGTCGTCTTGAGGTCCTTGCTCTCGGTCTCGGTGGCGCACTCCTCCTCGCCCTCCTCGCCGCCCTCTTCCCCTTCGCCCGGCTTCACGGGCGGCTGGCCGTTGCCGTTGCCGGGGTTGGTGCCGGGCTCGCCGGGCTTGCCGCCCTCGCCCTCGCCCTCGCCGGGCTTCCCGGGCTCCTTGTCGCCCTCCTTGCCGGGCTCGGCGGGCTGCTGGCCGTCCTGGCCCGCGGACTCGCCGTCGGTCTTGCCGCCGTCGGTCTTCCCGTCCCCGGCCGCGCCGTCCTCGCCCTTGCCCGGCTCGGTGTCCCCGGCGGTACCGCCCTCGGTGGAGCCGGTGCCCGGCTCCTTCTCCGGGTCGGTGGCGGGGGTGCCCGGGTTGCCCGTAGTGGTGGAGGCGGCGGGGTCGGACACCCCGGTGGCCAGGGCGGCCGGAGCCGACAGCAGGGCGAGGGGGGCCAGGACGGCGGACGCCGCGGCGACGGCCGCGGCACGACGGAGCTTCATAAGACCTCAGTGCTCGGCGGGTCGAATGCCGCGGGATTACGGCATTCGATCATCGAATATCCGGTGACTTCCGTGAATCGCGGGATGTGATGGCACGGAGGTGATCACAGATACGCCAGAGACGACTGGGTGGTGGCCGAAAAGGTTGTAAGGAAACTGACGGAAAGTTTATGTGGCCTGTATCACCGATATCGGAACCAAAGCCATGATCAATTCCATTCGGGGTGTCGCCGTGGTTACCGGGCGAAGCCGATGGCCCGGCCCGGCCCCGCCCGTCCCCTCCCGTCCCCGCCCACCCGGGTCCCGGCTCCGGTGACGGCGAAGGGCCCCGCGGGGCGCGGAGCCGCGGGGCCCTGGGCGGCGCCGGGGGGTGCGCCGCGGGGGTGTGGTCGTGGTGGGTGCCGACGGGAGTGGTGCTGCCGGTGGTGCGGGGTGCCCGGCGCGTGGATTCGCGGGGGCGCCCCGGCGGGGGTCGTCCGGCGGGGCGGTCCGGACGGGACTGCGGCCGGTTCCGGGCGTCCCCGGAACCGGCCGCCGGGGTGACCGGGCTGCTGTCCCCTGCCGACCGGTCACGCGCGCTGGCGCGAGGTCCCACGACGTACCTGCGTACGTCACACGCTCCAGCGGAGCCACGCGTGGTTTTCCTGCGGGGCCGCCCCTGGCTGGCACGGCACCGGGACCAACGAAGCCCCGTCTCCCGCGGTCACGCGCCGTACGGGTGAGAGCGCACCCGAACTCAGATACGGCCACCGCCCGGCGGCCCGGACCGGGCGGTCAGACGCGGCCCCGGCACAGCTCCAGGACCGTCAGCGCGAGCGCCGTACCGGGCTTGCCGAGCGCGTCCCGGAAGTGGGTGAGGACGTCCATCTCGCGGGAGAGGTTCACCCGGCGGCCGCCGGAGGCGATCCGGGCGTCCTGGATGACGGCGGAGACCGCCATCCGTTCCTGGACCAGACCGATGATCCGGTCGTCGAGCGCGTCGATCCGGTCCCGGGCCCCGGCAATCAGCTCGGCGGCCTCGGGGGTGTGGGCGCCGGTGGTCTCGGCGGGCGTCTGCGGGGTGCGCGGCAGCACGGCGCCGGCGGTGGCAGTGGTGGCAGTGGTGGCAGTGGCGGTGGATACGGCGGACACGGGGGCTCCTCGAAGGGTGCGGGGGCGCCCGGCGGAAGGACCCGGAAACGACGGAGCGCCCCGGACCGTTCCCGGCCGGGGCGCTCTGTCGAAGTCGCTTGTCAGTTGCTCAAGCAGCACGACCGTGGCAGCCGGACGGGCCGGTGCCATAGGTAAAGACGAAGGTCTGGTGCTGCTGCATGGGCGCCAGTATGGCCTCCCGGCCCGCCGGACGCCAAAGCCGGGGCCGGATCGTGAGACGGGCCCCGCCCCGGTGCCCGCCCCCGCCCCGGCCCGGCTTTCGCTCCGCCCCGGCTTTCACCCCGGCCTCCGGCGCCCGGGAATCAGGGCCCGCGGGCCCCGGAACGAACCGTGGGGCCCCGGGCACCCTCCGTATCCGGGGCGGCGGGCCGTCCGGCGCCAGTAGAATCGGGTACACCGACCCCCGCCAGCCCTCGCCGGAAGGCCGCCAGTGTCCTCAGCGCCCGCCGCCGCGCCCGATGTCGTACTCGTCGTCGACTTCGGCGCGCAGTACGCCCAGCTCATCGCCCGACGCGTCCGTGAGGCCCGGGTCTACTCCGAGATCGTGCCCTCCACCATGCCGGTGGCGGAGATGCTGGCCAAGAACCCGAAGGCGATCATCCTCTCCGGTGGTCCCTCCTCCGTCTACGCGGACGCCGCGCCCCGGCTGGACCGGGCGATCTTCGAAGCCGGGGTGCCCGTCTTCGGCATGTGCTACGGCTTCCAGCTGATGGCCACCACCCTCGGCGGCACCGTCGACAACACCGGTGCGCGCGAGTACGGCCGTACCCCCCTGAAGGTCACCAAGACCGGTTCGACCCTCTTCGAGGGCACGCCCGCCGAGCAGCCGGTGTGGATGTCCCACGGCGACGCCTGCTCCGCCGCGCCCGAGGGCTTCACCGTCACCGCCTCGACGGACGTGGTGCCGGTCGCCGCCTTCGAGAACGACGAGAAGAAGCTCTACGGCGTGCAGCACCACCCCGAGGTGATGCACTCCACCTACGGCCAGCAGGTGCTGGAGCACTTCCTCTACCGGGGCGCCGGCATCGAGCCGTCCTGGACCACCGGCAATGTGATCGACGAGCAGGTCACCGCCATCCGGGAGCAGGTCGGCAGCAAGCGCGCCATCTGCGGACTCTCCGGAGGCGTGGACTCCGCCGTGGCCGCGGCCCTGGTCCAGAAGGCCATCGGAGCCCAGCTCACCTGCGTCTACGTTGACCACGGCCTGATGCGCCAGGGCGAGACCGAGCAGGTCGAGAAGGACTTCGTGGCCGCGACCGGCGTCCAGCTGAAGGTCGTCGACGCCCAGGAGCGCTTCCTGACCGCCCTCGCCGGGGTCTCCGACCCCGAGGAGAAGCGGAAGATCATCGGCCGGGAGTTCATCCGGGTCTTCGAGCAGGCGCAGGCCGAGATCGTCGCCGAGGGCGCCGCGGGCGGCGAGGACGTCGCCTTCCTCGTCCAGGGCACCCTCTACCCGGACGTCGTCGAGTCCGGCGGCGGCACCGGCACCGCCAACATCAAGTCCCACCACAATGTCGGCGGACTCCCGGACGACCTGGAGTTCGAGCTGATCGAGCCGCTGCGGAAGCTGTTCAAGGACGAGGTCCGGATGGTCGGCCAGGAGCTGGGCCTGCCGGACGAGATCGTCCAGCGCCAGCCCTTCCCCGGCCCCGGCCTCGGTATCCGTATCGTCGGCGAGGTCACCCGCGAGCGGCTGGACCTGCTGCGCGAGGCGGACGCCATCGCCCGTGAGGAGCTGACCGCCGCCGGTCTGGACCGCGAGATCTGGCAGTGCCCGGTGGTCCTCCTCGCCGATGTCCGCAGCGTGGGCGTCCAGGGCGACGGCCGGACCTACGGCCACCCCATCGTGCTCCGCCCGGTCTCCTCCGAGGACGCGATGACCGCGGACTGGACCCGGATGCCGTACGACGTACTGGCCCGGATCTCGACCCGGATCACCAACGAGGTCGCCGACGTCAACCGTGTCGTCCTCGATGTCACCAGCAAGCCGCCGGGGACCATCGAGTGGGAGTGAGCCCCCTCCGGGGGACTCCCCGACACCTCCCGCAGCGGACCCGCCCCGGAGCGGGCACCCGCTGAGGGAACGCTGTCCGGAGCGAACGCCTTCCGGAGCGGCGGCTTTCCGGAGCGAACAAGCGAGTACCGGCGCGCCCCCGTGGATCCTTCCGCGGGCGCGCCGGTGTCTCCGGCCCGGCACCGGCCCGCACGCCCGCCCGGCGTACGCATGTCTCTGTTCACCTGCGGACCCGCGCGCTACGGTCCGCGCATGACGCAGCAGACGCCCGCGCCGCCGCCTCCGCCCGTCCCCGCGTCGGCTCCCGCCGGTCCCTCGGCCGCGCCGTCGGCCGTCCCCCCGCCCGCCCCCTCGCCCGTTCCGGTGGAACGGCTCCGCTTCGAACTGCCGCCCGTCCACGAGACCCCGGCCGCCGAACGGGCCCACCGCAAGGAGCGGCTCGCCGGAGCGCTGCGGATCCTCGGCCGCCACGGCTGTGAGGACGGGGTCTCCGGGCATATCACCGCCCGCGATCCGGGCTACCCCGACTGCTTCTGGGTCAACCCCTTCGGGCTGCCGTTCGCCCTGGTCACCCCCGCCGATCTGGTGCTGGTCAATGCCCGCGGCCAGGTCGTCGACGGCGACCGGCACATCAACCAGGCCGCCTTCGCCGTCCATGCCCAGGTGCATCTCGCCCGGCCCGCCGTGGTGGCCGTGGTCCACACCCACAGCCTCCACGGGCGGGCGCTCGCCGCCCTCGGCGAGCTGATCGACCCCCTCACCCAGGAGGCGTGCGCCTTCTACGAGGACCATGCGCTGGTGAACGCGTACACCGGGGTCGCCGTCGACGAGGAGGAGGGCCGCCGGATCGCCGGTGCCCTCGGCCCCCGCAAGGCACTCGTCCTGCGCAACCACGGCCTGCTGACCGTCGGGGATTCGGTGGACGCGGCCGTCTGGTGGTTCCTGTCCATGGAGCGCTGTGCCCAGGTGCAGCTCATGGCGCGCGCGGCCGGGAAGCCCGTACCGATCGGACACCGGGACGCGGTCGCCACCCGCGGGCAGCTCGGCACCGACCTCGCCGCCTGGATCAGCTTCCAGCCGCTGTGGCGCGAACTGACGGCCGGTGAACCGGGCCGCGGCCGCGGCCGTGACCGCCATCGGACGGAGGGCGCGGAAAAGGAACCCTCTTCACGGTGAGCCGCCTGGCCCTCCCGTACGTATGGTCAACGACGGTGACCGGGTACGACCGGGTAAGACCGGGCCCGGCGGTACGACGGGCCGATCCGGAAGGAGACTGACCGGCGATGGCGCACACACGGCGGGACACGGCGGAGGCGGACGGCGGGAGCGGCGGATTCCGCGCTCTCGTCAACAGACTGCGGGAACTGGGCGTCCGGTACGCCCTGCTGCCGCTGCGGATCTTTCTGGGCGTGACCTTCCTCTACGCCGGACTGGACAAGCTCGGTGACAGCACGTTCCTCGCGGCCCAGGGCGCCGGGTCCATCGGCGAGCTGATGCGGGCGGTCCGGGACGGCTCCGCCGTCCCCTGGCTGGTCGATCTGGCCCTGGAGAACCCGGTGGCCTTCGGCGAGGCGATCGCCTGGGGAGAGGTGGCCGTCGGCGTCGGCACCCTCGCCGGGCTGCTCGGCCGGCTCGCCGCGCTCGGCGGGGCGCTGATCTCGCTGAGCCTGTGGCTGACCGTCAGCTGGCAGACCGAGCCGTACTACTACGGCAACGACCTGGCCTACTTGATGGCCTGGCTGCCGCTGGTGCTGGCCGGAACGGCCGCGCCGTCCCTGGACGCGCTGCTCGCGAAGCGGCGGCGCCGCAGGCCGTAGTGGGCGAGCCCCACCGCGCCGGCCAGCGTCAGCCCGCCGAAGGCCACCGGGAACACCACGTACCACGGGGTGCTCCAGTCCCCTGCCGCGTCGCCCGCGAAGAGCAGGGCGGTGACCAGGACGGCGGTACCCGCGGTGGCCCGGCCGGGGCGGAAACCGTGCAGCAGCGGCCGCCCCTTCCCACCGCCGCAGCGCACCGGCGCCTCCTTCGCGCCAGGGGCGTCGCGCGAGTCGCCGGGGCCGCGCCGGTCGCCGGGGCCGCGGGAGCTACCGGGGCCGCGGGGGGCGCGCGGCGCGTGCGCCGGGCCGCCGCCCGTCGCCGGGGGCGCCTCCCGGCCCTCCCGGCCCTTGGGGTCCTTGCGGTCCTCCCGGCCCGCCGGGTTGTCCCGCTCAGGGTGCGGCACGGGCCACCTCCACCTGTCCGACGCCGACTTCGATATGCAGCTCGACCGTGCCCCCCGCCGCGGTGTCCGGGGTCTTCCCGGCGGGCGCGGGCAGGGTCACCCTGCGCTCCTGGCCGGGCGAGACGTCGATATCGTCCTCCGGATCCCCGGGGAGTCTGATGTCCCCGACACCGGCCGCCGCCCGCAGCTTCACCACGGCGTTCGCCGGGACCACGACCTTGGCCTTGCCCAGCCCCACCTCGGCCCCGGTCGTCACGGTCGCGCCCGCCGTCAGTGGCAGTTTCGACAGGTCCAGTACCGCGACCCCGGTGCCCAGTTCGTACGACGGCCGTACGTCGCCGAGCGCGGCGGGCTGCCAGGTCGTCCGCCGCCAGTCCGTACCGATGTCCTTGGGGATCGCCGCCGCCCCCGCCAGCAGCAGGGCGGTGACCACCGTCAGCAGGACCGTGCCGAAGCCGGTCCGGCCCAGGAACGAACTGATCACCAGGCCCAGTCCGAAGACGCCCAGGGCCGCCACCAGACCGATCTGGAGACTGGTGCCGAGCGGATTGCCGTCCCAGCTCAGCTTGATGCCGAGGAAGCAGGCCACCGCCGCGAACCCGAAGAGCGAACCGCCGATCGGCCGTGGACCGCGGTCCCCGGCGCTCTTCTCCCGGGCACCGGACCCGCCGCGGGGCGTGCGCCGGGGCGCCGCGCCCCGCGCGTCCTCCGGCCCCCAGAGGTACTCGGGCTCCGGCGGGGGCGGCGGTGTCTCCTTGGCGATCGGGTCGCGCCACCACGAGGGGCTGTCCGGCGCGGGCGGTGCCTTCGTCTCCGGCGGCGCGTCCGGGACGGCGTGCGCCGCCCCGGCGGCCCCCGGCGCCCCCGGGACGGTGTCCTGCGGCGACGACGTACGCCGCCGGGACCAGACCGCGACACCGACCGTGGCGACCGCGAGCTGGACGGCGAAACCTATCGTCCCCGGGCTGGTCAGCATGGTCAGGAAGAGCCCGCAGCCGAGCAGCGCCAGCAGCACCGCGGTCAGCGCCGTACCGTCGACCCGGCCGCCCATCAGCCGGCGGCCCTCCGACTCCTCCTCGCCCTCGGCGGGGATCAGCAGCCAGGCGAAGCCGTAGAAGACCAGACCGAGACCGCCGGTCACCGCGAGCACCCCGACCACCACCCGGAAGATCACCGGGTCGACGTCGCAGTAGCGGCCCAGGCCGCCGCAGACCCCGCCGACGACCCGGTGACGCTGGTCACGGCGGAGCTGCCGGGCCGGCTGCGCCGCGAGGGGAGCGGCGGGCGGCTCGTCGGACGGACCGGCGGGCGGCGTCGGGGTCGGGGTCGACTGCTTCATACGTCCATGGTGACGGCACCGGCCCGCGGACGGGACCGGGGACGACCCTGGCCCGACCCTGATATCCGCGACCGCCCCCGGGCCCTTCCCGGCTCCGCCCCGGCCCTGCCCCGGCTCCTCCGGGGCCTGCCGGGCCCGGACCGTACCGCCCTCAGGGTCGTTCTCGGGGTCGCCCCTGATACCGGCGGGCCGTCGTTCGTGTGACGATCGAACCATGCCCGCCGCCCCGCCCCGTCCCACCGCCGAGCCCCCGCGCGCCGAACGCACCGAACGCGCCGAGCGCCCGGCGCGCGCCAACGCGCCCGAGGACGGCGTCCCGTGGCGCAGGCTCTACCGCAGCGCCGACGGCCGGCTGCTCGGCGGGGTGGCCCGCGGCCTCGCCGGGCATCTGGGCGTGCCCGTCGCCTGGGTGCGGCTGGTCTTCGTCGGGCTGCTCCTCGCCGACGGCCTCGGCATCCTGCTGTACGCGGCGTTCTGGGTCTTCGTCCCGCTCGGTATCGGCGGCCGGGCGGCCGACACCGAGCACCGCTCCCTCTTCGAGCCGTCGGACGACGGCCGCCGCCGGCTCCGCAGACCCGACAAGGGCCAGGTGTTCGCGCTGGCGGCCCTCGCGGCCGGCTTCCTGATCTTCCTCGGGGACCTCAACTCCACCGACCGCGCCAACCGCTATATCTGGCCGACCCTGCTGATCGGCGCCGGTGTGGTGCTGGTGTGGCGGCAGGCGGACAACGCCCGCCGGGCGAGCTGGACCGCGGCCGGTTCCCGCCACAGCGGGCTGTTCCAGGTGGTCCGGCTGGTCGTCGGGGTGGGACTCGTCGGCATGGGACTCACCGTCTTCGTGGTCGTCCGGGGCTCCGCCGCCCAGCTCGGCAATGTCCTTACCGCCGCCATCGCCGTCATCGCCGGTATCGCCCTGCTCGCCGGACCCTGGCTGGTCCGGATGAGCCAGGACCTCTCCGAGGAGCGGACGATGCGCATCCGCGCCCAGGAGCGGGCCGAGGTCGCCGCCCATGTCCACGATTCCGTACTGCACACCCTCACCCTCATCCAGCGCAACGCCGACGACGCCGGAGAGGTCCGCCGGCTGGCCCGGGCCCAGGAGCGCGAGCTGCGCAACTGGCTCTACAAGCCCGAGGGCACCGGCAAGGAGGAGGACGAGGAGCCCGGGACCCTCGCCGAAGCGGTGAAGAAGGCCGCCGCCGAAGTCGAGGACAAGCACGGCGTCCCGCTGGAGGTCGTGGTCGTCGGCGACTGCCCCCTCGACGACAAGCTCTCCGCCTGTATGCAGGCCGCCAGGGAGGCGATGGTCAACGCCGCCAAGTACGGTGGCGAAGGCGGCCCGGTTCAGGTGTTCGCCGAGGTCGACGGCAGGACCGTCTTCGTCTCGGTCCGCGACCGCGGCCCCGGGTTCGACCCCGACTCCGTTCCCGGGGACAGAATGGGAGTCCGGGAGTCGATCGTCGGCCGGATGCAGCGCAACGGCGGTACGGTCCGGCTCACCTCGGCGCCCGGGGAGGGCACGGAAGTGGAGCTGACCATGGAGAGGGCGGACGCATGACGTCGCAGCAGGCAGGACAGGCCGGTCCGGCGGGGGAGGGGGCCGGTGGCCCCGGTCGCCGGGTCAGGGTCGTCCTCGTCGACGACCACCGGATGTTCCGCACCGGGGTCCAGGCGGAGATCGGCCGCACCGACATCACCGGCGTCGAGGTCGTCGGGGAGGCCGCCGACGTCGACCAGGCCGTGACCGTGATCACCGCCACCCGCCCCGAGGTCGTCCTGCTCGACGTCCACCTCCCGGGCGGCGGCGGGGTGGAGGTGCTGCGCCGCTGCGCCCCGCTGATGAGCGCGGCCGAGCACCCCGTCAGATTTCTGGCGCTCTCGGTGTCGGACGCCGCGGAAGACGTCATCGGGGTCATCCGCGGCGGCGCCCGCGGCTATGTGACCAAGACCATCACCGGTACGGATCTGGTCGACTCCGTCTTCCGGGTCCAGGAGGGGGACGCCGTCTTCTCGCCCCGGCTGGCCGGGTTCGTACTCGACGCCTTCGCCTCCACCGACGCCCCGCCGATCGACGAGGACCTCGACCGGCTCACCCAGCGGGAGCGCGAGGTGCTCCGGCTGATCGCCCGGGGGTACGCGTACAAGGAGATCGCCAAGCAGCTCTTCATCTCGGTGAAGACGGTCGAGTCCCATGTCTCGGCGGTGCTGCGCAAGCTCCAGCTCTCCAACCGCCATGAGCTGACCCGCTGGGCGACGGCGCGCCGGCTGATCTGAACCGGGCCGGGCGGCCCGGCGGACCGGGTACCCGGCGGCCCCGGTCCCGTACGGCGCCGGGCCCCGGCCCCGGCACGGCGCCCGGCTTCGTACGGCACTCCGTTTCGCACAGCACTCCGTTTCGTACGCCGCGCCCGGCCTCGTCCGGGCACTCCGTTTCGTACGGCGCCCGGCTTCGTACGCCGCGCCCGGCCGGCGGGCTCCCGCCCGCGCCCGGTCTCACGCGGGCCGGGTCGCGCCCGCGAACGGCATCTCGTCCACCGGCGCGATCCGCACCGGCGCACCCGGGCGCGGCGCGTGGATCATCCGCCCGCCGCCGACGTACAGCCCGACATGGGTGATGCCCGGATAGAAGAAGACCAGATCCCCCGGCGCCAG
Organism: Streptomyces sp. NPDC003691; assembly: GCF_053981115.1. Taxonomy (NCBI): domain Bacteria; kingdom Bacillati; phylum Actinomycetota; class Actinomycetes; order Kitasatosporales; family Streptomycetaceae; genus Streptomyces; species Streptomyces sp. NPDC003691. The sequence continues at coordinate 16,517 of NZ_JBSFNQ010000096.1, forward strand.
TTCGGAGCGCGCGATCCGGCGGCCCGCGCCGATCTGGGTGTACGTGGTCCTCGGCAGGGCGACCCCGGCCGCCCGCCACGCCGCCTGCGTCAGCCCGGAGCAGTCGTACGACGCCGGCCCGGTGGCGCCCCAGACGTACGGCTTCCCCAGGGCGCCGTAGGCGTACGCCACGGCCCGGGCCGCCCGCGGCGAACCCGCCGGTACCGCGGGCGGCCCGGGACGGGCCCCGGCCGGACCGGCGGCCGCCGCGTCGTACGCGGCCCGCTCCCGGGCGTCCAGCCGCTTCAGCAGGCTTTCGGCGGCGGCCAGCTTCCGCTGCACCACGGCCTTGCGGCGGGCCAGTTCGCCCTGGCGGTCCCGGAGTTCGCCGACCCGGTGGCCCGCGCGGTCCCGCAGCCGGTCCAGCTCGGCCAGCCGCCCGCGGACATCCGCCACGGCCGCCGCGTGCCGCTCGCCGACCAGCCGGTCGATCGCGGCCCGCTCCAGAAAGCCGTCGGGGTCGGACTCCAGGGCGAGCCGGATCACCGGATCCACGGCCCCGGCGCGGTACTGCGCCCCGGCGAGGGAGCCGAGCGCGTCCCGGGTGGCGTTGAGCCGCTCCGCCCGGCGGGCGCTCTCGTCCCGCAGCCCGTCCAGCTCCTCCCGGGCCCGGTCGGCCCGCTCCTTCGCGCCGTTGTACGCCTCGGTCGCCGCCTCCGCCTCCTGGTAGAGCTTGTCGACCCTGGCCTTGACCTGCGCCGGAGTGAGCACGGTGTCGGCGGAGCCGGTGCCCTGGAAAGCGGTGGCGGTGGCCGCGCCCGCGAGCGCCAGGGTGGTGGCGGTGCGGGCTGCGGGCCGTGCGGCGAAGGGGTAACGCCGCGCCTGCTTCGGTTTGCGGTGCGCTGCCACGAGGGCGTCCACGTCCTTTCCGTACCTGCCGGGACCCTGCCGGGCCCGGCGAACCTCCGGGGCAGGACGCTAGGCGGGAGGTAACGGTCCGGTGGCGGAACGACTGATTCTGCCCGAAGCCGGTCAACTCGACTCTCTTGTGTGACCGATTGCTTACCGAGCGTGCGGGCGTCGGGGAGTTCGTGACCGAAGCGGCGAATGAGGCTCACCTGACCGAAGAGGGGTGATATGGCGGCGGTTAGGCTCCGCCCCATGGACGTACTCATCAATGTCTTCGTGGCGCTGCACATCATCGGAATCGCGTCCCTGCTCGGCGGCTTCCTCACTCAGATGAAGTCGATGGGCGAGGGCGCCGCCCGCTTCACCCCCGCGATGCTGCACGGCGCGCTGACGATGCTGGTCACGGGTGTTGCCCTGGTCGGGCTCAACCAGGCCGACGACCAGACGGTCAACAACCTCAAGATCGGCATCAAGATGGCCGTCCTGGTGGTGATCCTGGCGCTGGTCTACGTCAAGCGGGACGACGAGCGGGTGGAGAAGCCGCTCTTCGCCGCGGTCGGCGGGCTGACCACGGTGAACATCCTCATAGCGACGATCTGGACCTGAGCCGGACCTGAGCCGGACCGGGGGCGGACGCCCGGGCGGGCCCGGCCCCGGCGGCGGAGGCCGCCGCGGCCACCGGGCGGGAGTTCCGGCGGACGGCCACCCGCTGTCGGTGCCCCGGCATAGACTCGGAGAGCGATGAGCAGCCTCTTTGACGAAGACTTCCTGGCGAACCTCCAGCCCGAGGAGGAGCCCCCGCATCCCGAGGACCGCGAGGCCCCCGAGGAGCAGACCCGGGAGGAGGTTCCGGACGACCTCTTCCAGGGCGCTTTCGACCTGCCGCCCGAGCGTGACGCGTACCACCGCGACGGCGCCCCGCGTACGGTCGTCGACCCCGCGGCCCTGCTCGAAGGGCTGAACGACGAGCAGCGCGCCGCCGTCGTGCACTCGGGCTCGCCCCTGCTCATCGTCGCCGGAGCCGGTTCCGGCAAGACCCGGGTGCTCACCCACCGGATCGCCCATCTGCTGGCCACCCGGCAGGTCCACCCCGGCCAGATACTGGCGATCACCTTCACCAACAAGGCCGCCGGGGAGATGAAGGAGCGCGTCGAGCAGCTCGTCGGCCCCCGCGCCAACGCGATGTGGGTCTCCACCTTCCACAGCGCCTGTGTCCGGATCCTCCGCCGCGAGTCCAAGAAGCTCGGCTTCACCTCGTCGTTCTCCATCTACGACGCGGCGGACTCCAAGCGGCTGATGGCCCTGGTCTGCCGGGATCTGGACCTCGACCCGAAGAAGTTCCCCCCGAAGTCCTTCAGCGCCAAGATCTCCAACCTGAAGAACGAGCTGATCGACGAGGAGAGCTTCGCCGACCAGGCCGCCGATGGTTTTGAGAAGACCCTCGCCGAGGCGTACCGGATGTACCAGTCCCGGCTGCGCGAGGCCAACGCCCTGGACTTCGACGACATCATCATGACCACGGTCCACCTCCTCCAGGCCTTCCCGGATGTGGCCGAGCACTACCAGCGGCGCTTCCGCCATGTCCTCGTCGACGAGTACCAGGACACCAACCACGCCCAGTACACCCTGGTCAGGGAGCTGGTCGGGACCGGCAGGGAGGATCTGCCGCCCGCCGAGCTGTGCGTCGTCGGCGACGCGGACCAGTCGATCTACGCCTTCCGCGGTGCCACCATCCGCAACATCCTCCAGTTCGAGGAGGACTACCCGGAGGCCACCACGATCCTCCTGGAGCAGAACTACCGCTCCACCCAGACCATCCTCTCCGCGGCCAACGCCGTGATCGAGCGGAACGAGAGCCGCCGCCCCAAGAACCTCTGGACCAAGGCGGGCGACGGCGCGCGGATCACCGGCTATGTCGCCGACACCGAGCACGACGAGGCCCAGTTCGTCGCCGACGAGATCGACCGGCTCACCGACGCGGGCGACGCGAAGGCCGGCGATGTCGCCGTCTTCTACCGCACCAATGCCCAGTCCCGGGTCTTCGAGGAGATCTTCATCCGGGTCGGCCTGCCCTACAAGGTCGTCGGCGGCGTCCGGTTCTACGAGCGCAAGGAGGTCAGGGACGTCCTGGCCTATCTGCGGGTCCTCGCCAACCCCGAGGACAACGTCCCGCTCCGCCGTATCCTCAACGTCCCCAAGCGCGGGATCGGGGAGCGGGCCGAGGCGATGATCGACGCCCTGGCGCTCCGCGAGAAGATCACCTTCCCGCAGGCGCTGCGCCGGGTCGACGAGGCGTACGGCATGGCCGCCCGCTCCGCCAACGCCGTCAAGCGGTTCAACGTCCTGATGGAGGAGCTGCGGACGATCACGGAGTCCGGGGCCGGTCCCGCCGTCGTCCTGGAAGCCGTCCTGGAGCGGACCGGCTATCTTGCCGAACTCCAGGCGTCGACCGACCCGCAGGACGAGACCCGGATCGAGAACCTCCAGGAGCTGGCCGCGGTGGCGCTGGAGTTCGAGCAGGCCCGGTCCGACGAGGAGGGCGCGGGCACCCTCGCCGAGTTCCTGGAGCAGGTGGCGCTGGTCGCCGACTCGGACCAGATCCCCGACGAGGACGAGGAGGGCGCGGGCGTCATCACCCTGATGACCCTCCACACCGCGAAGGGGCTGGAGTTCCCCGTGGTCTTCCTCACCGGCATGGAGGACGGCGTCTTCCCGCATATGCGGGCCCTCGGCCAGACCAAGGAGCTGGAGGAGGAGCGCCGGCTGGCCTATGTCGGCATCACCCGGGCCCGGGAGCGGCTGTATCTCACCCGGTCGACGATGCGCAGCGCCTGGGGCCAGCCCTCGTACAACCCGCCGTCGCGTTTCCTGGAGGAGATCCCCGCCCGGCATCTGGAGTGGAAGCGGACCGGCCCGATGGGCCCCGCCGCCGGTGCGGTGTCGGCCTCCTCCTTCGGCGGCGGCTCCTCGCGGATGCCGTCGATGCCGTCGGCGGGCGCGGGCGGGCGGCGTTCCGCCGCGTCCGGGTTCGCCACCGGGCGCGGGGCGTCGGAGCGGCCGGTGATCGCACTGGCGATCGGGGACCGGGTCACCCATGACCAGTTCGGTCTCGGGACCGTCGTCGAGGTCAAGGGCTCGGGTCCGGACGCCCAGGCGACCATCGACTTCGGGGACCCCAAGCCCAAGCGGCTGCTGCTGCGGTACGCGCCGGTCGAGAAGCTGTAGCCCGCCCGGCGGTCCCGGGCGGCCGCGCCGCCCGGGGCGTACGGGCTCCCCGGAGCCCGGCTTTCCCGGCCGCTACGGCCGGGAGTCCGGTACATCCGGTGTATCTGCACGCGGCTGTACGGGCCGAGGGCAATCGCCCGCGGCCCGTGCCGTGTGCTCAGAGCGGGTTGAGCCCCTTGCTCTGGAGCCAGGTCAGCGGATTGACATGGGAGCCGCCGCCGGGGCGCACCTCGAAGTGGAGGTGCGGGCCGGTGGAGTTGCCGGAGTCGCCGGCGTAGCCGATGACATCGCCCGCCTTCACCTTGCCGTAGCGGACCTTGGCGGACGCCAGATGGCAGTACCAGGTCTCGGTGCCGTCCGGCGCGGTCAGGATGACCATGTTCCCGTAGGCCCGGTTGTACTGCGTCCGGACCGTGCCGTCGGTCGCGGCCATCACCTCGGCGCCGTAGTCGACGGGGAAGTCGATGCCGGTGTGCAGGGCCATCCAGTTGACTCCGGACTGGCCGTAGTAGGTGCTCAGGCCCTTCTGCTTCACCGGCAGCGCGAACTTGGGCCGCAGCGCCTCGCGCCGCTTGGCCTCCGCCTCGCGCTTCTGCCGCTCCGCCTCCTGGCGGGCCTTGAGGTCGATGCGCTCCTGGGTGCGGGAGGCGCGGTCCCCGAAGTCCCGGGCCTCGGCGCTGAGCGCGGCGAGCTGGGTGTCCACCCGGGAGTTGGCCGCGATCTGCTCGGTGGGCGTGTCCGCGGCGGCCAGCGTGGTGGTGTCTTCCTTCACCTTCGGCTCGGCGCCGATATCGCCGACGGAGGCGGCCGCGATACCCGCGACTCCCATCACACAGGCGGAGGGAACGGCGACGGTCAGCAGCGCCGAACGCTTGGCGGGGGTACGGCGCCGACCGCGGCCGCCGTTGCCCGCGCGGCGCACGGGGCGGGGCGTGACGGGGGCGACACCGGTGATCGAACCGTAGTCCGGCTCGTCCTCGCCGTCGTGCTCCTGCGGTGTGTCGTAACCGGAACCCGTGCCGTCTTCGGGCTCGCCGGAGCCGTGGTGCGGGGCGGGCTCGCCGTCCACCACGGGCACGACCGCGGTGGCGTCGGCGTCCGGCACGAACTCCTGGCCGGGGAAGTCCTGGCCGGGGAACTCCTGGTACTCCTGGAAGTTCTGGCCGTCGAAGTCCTGCTGGGTGCCCGGGAGTTCCTGATCCGGCGTGTACTGCTGGGGGACGAGGGGGAGCGCTTCGGCGTCCGCGCCGGGCGTTCCGGCGCCCTCGGCGGTGTTCCAGGCGGTGGCGTCATAGGCCCCCGACTCGAAGGAGGGCGCGCCCCAGGAACCGCCGTTGTCATAGGTGTACGTGGCGGCCGGGTCCTGGCCGGTGGCCTCCGCGGGCTGCTCCGCGGGCGCGGCCCAGGCGGAGGCGTCCCACTGACCCGTGGTGCCGTACGTCGACTCGTAACCGGCGGTCGCCGCCTGCTCGGTCCCCGTGGTGTCGTAACCGCCCGCGCCGTAGGCGTCGTAGCCGCCGTAAGGAGCGGCGGTCTGCTGGGAACCGGTGTCCCACTGGCCCGCGTCGTAGTGGGTGCCGTGGTCCGTGCCGGACTCGGGGAGAACACCGAAGAGCGGGTCGGTGTCGAAGCTGCCGGTGGGGTAAGTGTCGTGGCCGACGTACCCGGCGTGGGCGTGCTGGTCGTTCACCAACTTCTCTCTCGCCTCGGCAGCAGGACCGCTGGGTCTGGGGTCGTCGAGCAAGTCGGAACCCAGAGGGGAAACCAGTGGCGCGACTGTACCCGGCGGTATGCGGCGCCGACAATCTTCCGCAGGTTTTGCGCGGTCAGGAAAGGGGCATTCGAGCGTCTTTCGGCGAGGCGGCGGGAGAGCTTTGGCCGTACGTTCGAAATTCGTTCGACAAACCGTCACCGGCTGTGAGGCTCTGCGGTGACCCTGTCGCGGGGGCGCGCCGGGACCTCCGTCCGGGGCGGGCCCGGGCCTCCGGCGGCTTGGCGCCCGGACACGGTCAGGCAACCGCCACGGGCTCCCCGGCGGCGGTGTCCGCGCCGACCGATCCGGGTGTACCGGGCGCCGCGCCCAGGACCTCCCGGATCCGGGCGGCGACGGCGGGATGGACCGGCAGCGCAAGATGGCCGATGCCGGTCACCCGCACATTCTCGGCACGGAGGTCGGGGTGGTCGACCCGGGCCGTCTCCACCGGATCCATCCACTGGTCCAGCTCGCTCCAGAAGCTGGTGAAACGGGTCCGGCAGCCCGGCGCGGCGCGCCGCAGCTCCTCGATGACCGGGGAGTCCGGCCGCATCTGGCGCACGATCGGGTGGGCGCTGGCGAGCGGGGCGACCCGGGTACCGGAGTGCGGAGTGCCCAGCGTGACCACGTTCCGTACCCGCAGATCACCGCCGAGGCACTGGCTGTAGTAGCGGGCGATCAGCCCGCCCAGGCTGTGGCCGACCAGATCGACCCCTTCCCGGCCGGTACGGGCACAGACCTCTTCCACATGGCGGCCCAGCAACTGCGCCGCCGCCCGGATGTCGCAGGTCAGTGGCGAGTAGTTCAGACACTGGAGATCCCGCCAGCCGTGCCGGGCCAGCGAACGGCGGAGCAGCACGAACACCGAGCGGTTGTCCACGAACCCATGGAGCATGATCACCGGCCGGGGCGGGGAGCCCGCCGCCGCGGCCGGTGCCGGGCGCTCGTCGGTCAGACCGGAGGGGTAGAGCAGCAGATGCCCCGCGAGGATCGCCAGCTCCAGGGCGTTCGCCCGGAGCGCCGTGGACGGCATCCGCAGTTCGCACAGCTCGCGGAGCTGCTCCACCGTGCGGCGGCTGCCGGTGAGGAGGGCGGTGGGGTCGGGCCCGGACAGGGGGCCGAGATTCCGGGGGATGAAGGACAGAACCTGCATGGGCCGGCCTCCGTACGCGCACGGAAGACGACGCCGGCTCCCGCACGCCCTCAGGGAACCGCTTCCCGCGTCCCCGTCGGACCCGGGCGGCTCGGCCGTGCGGACCGGAAGCGGCTCCTTCGGCGGCGCGCCCGGCCGGGGAGGCGTGTACGCCTTCCGTCGCGGGTACGCCGCATATCGAACGTGTCCCACATGTGATTTCCCCCTCCCGGTGCACCGCGAAACGGCCGGGTGCGGGATGCTGTGGATAACGATCGTTCACTCGATGGCGCAGTGAGTGTGTGGAGGCAGAGATGGGTGTGACCGGTCCGATCCGCGTAGTGGTGGCCAAACCCGGTCTCGACGGGCACGACCGCGGGGCCAAGGTGATCGCACGGGCCCTGCGGGACGCGGGCATGGAGGTCATCTACACCGGTCTCCACCAGACACCCGAGCAGATCGTCGACACCGCGATCCAGGAGGACGCGGACGCGATCGGCCTGTCGATCCTGTCCGGCGCGCACAACACCCTCTTCGCCAGGGTGCTGGAGCTGCTCAAGGAGCGGGACGCCGAGGACATCCGGGTGTTCGGGGGCGGGATCATCCCCGAGGAGGACATCGCCCCGCTGAAGGAGAAGGGCGTGGCGGAGATCTTCACCCCGGGCGCGACAACGACGTCCATCGTCGCCTGGATCACCACCACGCTGTCGCCTCCCGCGGGGTCGCCTCCCGCTGGGGGGTAGCCCGGCCCCGGAGCCGTGGGTGGCCGGTTCCGCGTGTCCGGCCGCGGGCCGTCCATGGCTTGTTGCGCAGTTCCTCGCGCCCCTGGGTACCTGTGCCTGCGGCCCTTGCCTGGTGCGGGTGCTTCAACGGTGGTCGAGTCCCGCTCTTCGTGGGGTCGTCACCCGGTCTTGTCTGGTTCGGGCAGGTCGGTGGCCTCCGGGCTCACCTCCTCGCCACGTGCGATGCACCGCCCTGAAGCGCGTCGGTCTGGTCGCCCGTGGCTGCGGGGGCGACCCTGCACCCCCCTCCCCACGGACCCGCACATGGAAGCCCCCGGACCCGGAGATGCCGACAGGGTCCCGCGCCAAACAATGGACGCACATCCCCAGGGCGGGCCCGCACCCCGAGAGAGCACACACCCTCCGGGGATGGGTCACCACAAGACATGTCCTCCCCCGGTGACGGCGACACCATCAGGGGCTTTGCGGTGCTGCTCAAGTCGGGGTCACGTGGGAGTGGGGTGCAGGGTCGCCCCCGCAGC